>NZ_JAKRMT010000020.1:0-34265 GCF_022346045.1 Corynebacterium sp. ACRQJ
AATGTGGCCGGAGGTGCGGGATGGTGTGGGTAATAGCTTTCGGGGAGCTATTCTTTGGTGATTTGTGGTGTGTGGTCTGGGGTTATGGTGGCATGCGGACACACTTTTCTTTACTTAACCCTGTAAGAAGTTAATAGCCCCCGCGTTAGTAGCCTAGCCTTACCTAACCTTTCCAAAGGTTTGTTTCCGCAAGGCTCACTACCACTGTGGCCACCGGGATTGCATCGCAGGCAGCCCGGGACAATTAGAAACTTCCCCTCACGAGACAAGGCTCAACAAGCGCAACCATGGAACACCTAGCCAATTCCGGCCCGTCGCTACGTGTCCTCACCCGTAGTGATCTCGCAGATATAGAACTCCCTCCCGAACAAGTCATCCGAGCAGTCGAAGATGGCTACCTTGCACTGGAGTCCGGCGCCTCCCGCTGCCCTACAAAGATGATGATCGACCTCCCCGTAGAGAGCCGCGACTCAATCGCCTTTTCCATGCTCGGTTTCGACGCCGCGCGAGACCTCGTTGGTTACAAGACCTCATACCGCAAAGGCAGCGACAACCGCGACCAGTACTACACCACAATTACCCTGTACGACGACGAAACCGGTCTGCCTTACGCCCTCATGGACTGCCAGAAAATCGGCGCCTCCCGCACCCCGGCAACCACCGCGCTCATCGCCCGCGAATGCGCACGCTCCGGCGCCACCTCCGTAACGATGCTCGGAACCGGGCTGCAGAGCACGAACACGCTGGCATATCTGCTCACCGTCCTGCCGAATCTCCAGCATCTCCGCCTCCACGGCACCCATCCCGAGGGCGTCAAGGACACACTTGACGTTCTGCAACGCTGGTTCCCGGACCGCTCCGTCGAACTCATCGGAACTGCCAAATCACTGAATAACACGAGCTCAGATAGCATTTCTCACGCAGTGACCTCAGCTCGCGAAATCATCGCCGCGGACACCGACGCCGTGCGCGATGCAGTCTCGACCAGCGACATCACCGTGGTGGCGTCAGGTCGTGCGTGGCACCCAAAGATCCATACCAGCTGGATTCCCGAGGGTGGACTGTTAATCTCCGTAGCCTCGAAGGGCGTAGCCGATGGCGCCGTCGCGGAAGCCGACCGTGTCATCGCAACCAGCAAAGGGCAGTTCGACCTCGTCGGTCAGAGGCTCCTCCAGGGGCGCAATGTGCAGCTCGACGCCACTCTCCCAGACATCCTCGCCAGCCAGGTTCCGGGTCGTATCAGCGACTCTGAACGCATCTTCGCTTTCTGCAGCGGAATGATCGTTACGGACATTCCCATCGCTCACGAACTCGCCGTACGGGCGTTTTCCGCAGGAAGGGGAAGCGAGGTCACACTGTGGAGCTAGCGCCCAGCCTGCCACCGCTCGTACAGGCGTGGGAGGAGGAACTGTTCAACCACCCCTGGGCTCTGCCGCAGATGCGGGAGTTGGCGTCGGGTCCCTTCCATGTGCTGTATCCAGCGCAACTGCGCACCAATCTGAGGGACTTTGCCACCACGGCACAGGATATGAACGTGGACTGCACTGTGTTCTTCGCACGCAAGGCGAACAAGGCCGAGTGTTGGCTGCAGGAAATCGCCGCTGCAGATCAAGGCGTAGATGTAGCCAGCGGACCGGAGCTCGTCGGCGCTCTGGCCGGAGGAATTCACGGGACAAAACTAGTGATCACCGGCGCGGAAAAAGCAGACAATCTGCTGTGGCTGGGTATCCGTCACGGGTGCACAATCGCAGCGGATTCGCCCGGCGAACTGCAAAGAATACTAGACATCACCCGAAGGGAAACGTCTGCACACCACACCGACGGCCACACACGCGTGCTGCTGCGCATTCTGCCCGCCGAGCAGACTGAGAGCCGCTTCGGCTGTACACCTCAAGAGTGGTCAGCGTGCATTTCGGGTCTGCCTGAACTCGGGAAACACGTCGATATCGTCGGCTCCTGCTTTCATCTCAACGAATACAGCTCCGAGCAAAGGGGCAAAGAAGCGCACCGCAGCCTGGACTTTATGCGTGAGCTGCGCCGCAAAGGGTGGCGAGCGGACACTCTGGACATCGGTGGGGGATTTTCAGTTCGCTACAGCGCCGACGCAGACTGGGAAGCATTCCAACCCACGTTGACGGACGCGAGCGCTTTCCACGCAGGCCACACTCCCAGCACCTCCTATCCCTATGGCGGGGAAAAGGCAACCGGACCGGAGATGTTGCGCGCCATTCTGAACACCCCTACCAAACAGGTCGACGGGCAGACCCTCGCAGAGCGATTGCGCACCGAGGGCGTAAAGCTGGCACTCGAACCTGGAAGAGCGCTCCTAGCTGGCTGCGGACTCACCGTGTTCCCGGTACAAGGAGTCAAAAGCGCAGAGACTGAACGCAAATCCCCAGATCTCAATCCGCAAGAGAATTCGCACTACAGGTACCAGATACTCACCGCTGCAGGACTCAGCATGAGCCTGTCCGAGCAATGGAAATCCAGCGAATTCTTGCCCGATCCCACCCTTTGGCCACAGCGCGAAGGCACCCCTACGCGCGCGTGTGTCGGCGGATCAAGCTGCATGGAATACGACATGCTCACCTGGAGAACCATCTGCTTTCCCCGCGCACCCAAGCGTGGCGACCTGCTGATTTACCACAACACGGCTGGATACCAGATGGACAAGAACGAAAGCTCTTTCCACCAGCTACCGCTCCCCAGCCGCTTCGTCTGGGATAGCTCAGTCCCCACCATTCGTCATGATCACCCCCTGCATGTGGAACTCTGAAAGGCTATTGGCACGTTCCATGAAAATCTCAACTCGCACTACCCACTCAGCGATGAGCGGCGCGGGCGGCGAGTCGGCGCACCCTGCCGTGTGCACGGTTGCCCCGCCGCGCGTCAGCACCAAAATCTGCGACCTGATCGGCAACACACCCGCACTGGAGCTTTGCCGCACAGGCACCGGAAGCCGACTCATCCTCAAATTGGACTGCTTCAATCCCACCGGGAGCGTCAAAATCCGCATGGCGATGGAAATGGTGCAAGGCGCCGAGCGTGCCGGGCTCTTGCGCCCGGGTAGCCGGATCGTTGAACCCACCTCGGGAAACACAGGACTTGGCCTGGCTATCGCGGCCTCCCAGCGCGGGTACAGATTTACCGCAGTGGTGGATCATCATGCCGCCAAAGACAAACTCGATGCCATGCGTGCCCTCGGTGCCGAGCTGATTTTCGTCGGCTCACCGGACACGAGCAAGCCATCCACCGTAGCCCGGCGGAGCATGGCGAAGCACATCGTCGAATCCGACCCGAACGCCTGGTGGCCCGACCAACACAACAACCCGGACAACCCGGGCGGATATGCACAGCTCGCGCACGAGCTTTCCGCCCAATGTTCGGACGGCGTGGACGTGCTCGTCGCCGCCGTAGGCACGGGCGGCACCCTCTGCGGAACCACACGTGAACTTCGAAGGATGGGCCACGAGGCAAAAACGGTGGGCGTCGAGCCAGAAGGATCCATCATTTTCGGAGGACCGGCTGGCTCCTACAAACAGTCCGGCGCGGGTGCTCCCGGCGGCTTCACTATCGGGCAGAACGTGGATTATGCCCTAATCGATCAGCAGATCAAGGTAGGCGACGTCAAGGCATTCGCCACCTCGCGCGTACTCGCCCGGCGACACGGACTAATGGTTGGAGGAACTGCCGGGGCAGCAGTCCATGAGGGGCTGCAGACCTTGCAGACCTGCGCCGCGAACAGCACTGTTGTAGTGCTTGTTTGCGACGCTGGGGAGAAATACCTGGACACAGTGTTTAACGACGCATGGTTGGATAGCCACGGGCTGCGCTCCGAGATCGCAGAGCGGCACGTGGAGAACATGCTGCGCGCCTACCGCGATTCGCGTTCCTTGTGCACCGGCTGCCAGGCGCCACGATGCAGCGCGGTGCGGAGATGAGGGTGGCTGCGAGGTTGAACTCCATTCAGAAGTACCGCGAAGTCCTTGGAATTTCCCTTCCCATCGCCGGGGTGCAGCTCGCCGGGGTGGCGCTGACCACCACGGACGTCCTGATGCTGCAATCCGTGGGGGTGCTGGCGATCGCTGGCGGTGGCTTGGCCATGCAGCTATACAACCAGATCCGCACGATGTGCGTGGGCATGGTGACGGCCAGCTCAAATCTCGTGGCCGAGGCTGCGGCAGAGATGGAACGGGAAGAAGCCTCTAGTCAGCCCTCGGAGGAAGGCGCGGAGCGGATCCGGCGAGCCGTGCGATCCTCCTTCGCCGTGGGCACAGGCACTGCGGTCCTCGGCGCGCTACTGGTCATCACCTTCGGCGCACTGGTTCTTGCTCTGCCTATCGACGAGCAGGTCGCCCATCTCACCTTCGCCATGACCCTCACATTGGCGCCGGGACTCATCCCCATGTTGTGGCTCAACGTCTTGCGCCAGTTCGCGGTGGGCATGCGCAAGCCTGGCTCCCTGCTTGCCATCACGCTGGTATCAATCTTCGTCAACATCGCCCTGAACTGGTCGTTTATGGCTTGGGCAACGTCGGACACATGGAAGGTGGCGGGCATCGGGCTATCCACGACCACCGTCCAACTTTTCACGTTGCTAGCCTTCCGCGTGGTCGTGCTGCGTATACCCGAGCTGCAACCCTACTTTCAGGTTCTGCCCCGCGCCGGCGACGGGGAGACTATACGCCACCTCGTGCGCCTCGGAGTACCAGTTAGCCTGACCTATGGCTCGGAGGCAGCGATTACGACAATCGCCGGGTTGGCGATGGGAACCCTCAGCCCACAGATGTTGGCAGCGCACAACGTTGTCAACCAGCTAGCGTACATCGTCTACCAGGTTTGCATCGGCTTCTCCCATGGCGGGTCGGTGCTCATCACGAGGGCACGAGCCGAAGGCGCCAACGCGGTGCGCGCGGTAACCCGGCGCGTGCTACTCGTCGTGGTCGTGTACCTGGGGATTATGGGCGCACTGTGGCTTCTGCTGGGTCGCTGGATACTGCGCCCGTTCCTGGGAAGTGCAGACGCCACCACCTTCCACATCGCCGTCCTGCTTCTGTGCCTCGCCGTGCTTCAGCAGTTCTCTAAGGGAATTCAGAACGTGACAGTGGGTTTGCTGAGGGGGCTCAAGGACACCACTTCCGGGCTGCGCTGCACTCTCATTGGATATTGGCTAGTCGGCGTACCCGGAATTCTGGTGATGGGCAAGCTCCTTAGGTGGGAGGGCTACGGCGTGTGGTGGGGACTGATCGCGGGCTTCGCAACCACTGCCGTGCTGCTATTGCGGACCTATTCTCGACGCCTCGCTTCAATTTCCTAATGGGGCGTAAGACGGCTTTTACCTCCAAGCATTGCCTTTGATCGAAGGTGCGGCTAACCTAAGTAAGCCAACCCAAAGAAAGGAACACAGTTGTCCCTCACGACACTTAGGGCTCGCAGCCCCCCGAACCCCCATGCGCCCTCATCTTCGCATGGCTCGCGCAGTTGTCTCGGCCGTCGCCGCCGCCAGCCTCTTCATGACCGCCGCCTGCAGCGCCAGCGACGAACCACACTCCACAATCAGCGGAGAAAAACAGCAGATCACCGACATCCTCGGACGCAATGTTGAGGTTCCGAAGAAGGTCGAGCGGATCCTCATGGGCGGGCAGAGAATGCTCTACACCACCGCTATCCTCAACAAGGAAAACCCGCTCCAGGGGATCGTCGCCTGGCCCGATGACCTGCAGCAGAACGATCCCGGCACGTACAAAAAGTACCAACAGAAATTCTCGAAGATCGGGGATATCAAGCAGACCGGCGAGGTTTACGACGGTTCGATGTCCCTCGAGCAGGCCCTGGAGTCCCGCCCAGATGTCTTCATTGTCTCTGCGAACAGTTTCGAGGCAGCCCAAGACGCTGGCATCATCGACGGCCTTGAAAAGGCTGGAATCCCCACCGTCACCGTCGACTACTTCACCGACCCGGTGAAAAACACCGCACCGAGCGTGCGCTTGCTCGGCAAAGTGCTCGGGTACGAAAAGGAGGCGGAGAAGTACGCCCGGTTCTACGAATCCAAGGTGGACATGGTTCACGACCGGTTGGAAAAAGCCAAAGCCACTCCCACCCCAACCTTCCTCTGGCGAGCTCCCGGCTACTTCGACTGCTGCTCCACTTTCGCCAAGTCCAACCTGGCTCAATTAGTCACCGCAGCGGGTGGCAAGAACCTGGGAGACGACATGATTGAAGGTAAGCAAGGCCAGGTCTCCCCCGAAGCGCTGGCTGGAAAAGACCCGGACGTCATCATCGCCACCGGCGCTGACTGGACTGATGCCAAGCAGCAGCCAAAAAAGACTGGCTTTATCCCCCTCGGTTACGACGAGTCCGCCGATCAGGCAGCCCGGGATTTTCAGCGCGTCGTTAACGGGCAACCTGTCCTCAAGGAAATGCGAGCCGTCAAGGACAAGAGAGCCTACGCCGCGTGGCATCACTTCTACGACTCTCCGTACAACTACCTGGCCATCGAGTGGTTCGCCAAGGCCATGCACCCCGACCTGTTTGCCGACATTGACCCGCAGGCTGACATGAAGGAACTGCACGAAAAATTCCTCCCCGTGGAGGCGAGCGGCACCTTCTGGACTGGTTTGCCATGAGCCACGTCGCCCCGACACGGTCAACCCCTGCCGTAAACGGGAAGGATCACAAAGACAGCATCCCGCAACGTCAACGCCCCGGCGTGAGCTGGTACCGAGCAGCCAGCAGGCGCAAGGTGGCAATCATCGCCGGGCTCGCGGCTCTGCTATGTGCAGTCACCGCCACAGATTTCCTCATCGGCAGCAGCATGCCTGCTAATGAGGCGATATATGTGCTATTTCACCCCAGCGATTCCCGCCCTGTTGACCGACAGATCATCTTTGATATTCGCCTGCCAATGACCATCACGGCGGTCCTCATCGGCGCTGCCCTCGCTGCCGCTGGTGCAGAGATGCAAACCATCCTGGGCAACCCCCTCGCAGAGCCCTATACACTGGGTATTTCCGCTGCCTCCAGCTTCGGCGCCGCCTTCGCCACCGTCTCCGGATTCACCGCGGCAGGAATTGGAGCAACGCTGGGGATGGCCGGCAGCGCGTGGGTGTTCGGCATCGCAGCCTGCGCGGTGATCGTCCTCTTCTCCCGGTCAAAGAGCGCCGGCACGGAGGGAATGATCTTGCTAGGCATTGCAATCGTGTTCCTTTTCGACGCTCTCCTGGCACTGATGCAATACCTCGCCTCGCAGACCCAGCTAGAGCAGGTGGTCTTCTGGACGATGGGCAGTCTCACGCGCGCCAAGTGGCCCCAGATCTGCCTCCTGGCACTCGTCTCGCTGATCGTCATCGCATTCTTCTACCGCAACGCGTGGACACTGACGGCGTTTCGAATGGGAGACGACCGCGCCAGGTCCATGGGAATCAACGTCAACAGGCTGCGCACGCTCACACTGGTGGGCGTCTCCCTCATGGCTGCGACTGCCGTTTCGATGGCCGGGACGATTGGCTTTATCGGCCTCGTCGGCCCACACATCGCCAGGATGCTCGTCGGCGAGGATCAGCGATTTTTCCTCACTACATCCATCTTCTCCGGGGCGCTCTTGCTTACCTCAGCCTCCGTGGTCTCCAAGCTGATCCAGCCCGGCGCGATCCTGCCCGTCGGCATCATCACGGCGATTGTGGGCGTGCCAGCGTTCGTCGTCCTCATCGTTCTGCGCCGCCGGCCCCGAACCGTCTCCTCGCCCACCTAAAACTCCGTCTCCGCGCCCACTTCTTCTCGCTCCAGCCCCCTCCCTCACCCCAGAAAGGACAACCTCGTGGAACAGCCCGCCACGGTTCCGTCAGCCCCCGCACTGCAGGTCACCGACCTCCGTTTTTCCCACGGAGCAGCGCAGATCCTGAATGGCGTGTCTCTTCCGGGGATCGACGCCGGAACCGTCACCGCCCTTGTAGGCCCCAATGGAGCTGGTAAATCCACCCTGCTGCGCTGCATGGCTCAGCTGTGCCGATTCAGCGGCAGTGTCACCGGACCCGACGCGGTGTATTTGCCACAGGATCCCCCGCCGGAAAGCACCCTTACAGTGTTTGAATCGGTGCTGCTGGCGCTCCAGCACTCCCGCACGGGATTCAGTGGGCTGCGCGTGGCCACATCCACCCAGGATAGAGTCAGCGCGGTACTCACACGACTGGGTCTGAAAGAATTCGAGTCTCGCACGATGTCCCAGCTCTCCGGCGGCCAGCGCCAGCTGGTGAGCTTCGCTCAGGCGATCGTTCGCCGCCCCCGGGCTCTTCTATTGGACGAGCCAACCAGTGCTCTCGACCTGCGCAATCAACTGACCCTCATGGAGCACATTTGCACCTACGCCGTTGAAGCACCCGCGGCAGTGGTGGTCACGATGCACGATCTCTCGCACGCGGCACGCTTCGCCGATCGCATCGCAGTGCTTCACAACGGCGCCGTTTACGCACATGGAGCCGTGGAGGATGTGCTCACCGAAGAAATGTTGCGCGAGGTCTACCGAGTCGATGGAACGATTACGCCCACCGGCGATGGAAATGTAGCGATCACCACGTCAAGGGCAATATGAGGGTCTGCTAAACTTTGGCGAGTCGCATAAAATATTTCCGTTCATGTTCCGACGTGACGGACCGCCCAATTTTTTCTAGCCCTCCGAGGTCACCCTCCCGCGCATCTTGGAGACACTAGGAGCGATCGATCGGCTCCGCAGTTCGGGACGTTGAAGGCGATTGTGCGTTTGCCTAAGATATCGTCGTCGAACTCATTGGTTAGGGTGTTTTAGACACGTGGCAGTGCTGGCCATCCCCGTCACCATAGCGGTGGCGCTCATCCTCGTCCCCTTACTGGTCAAAACACTTGATCGTAAAGCCGGTTGGCCTTTAGGCGTGACCTTCCTGGCACTCGCGGGGTACGTGATCAAGCATGCGGATCCGATACTCAACGGCAAGACAGTCACCTGGTCCGTGACGTGGATCCAAGGTTTCCTCACGGGCGCGGGCGGTGCAGGCGACGCAAACTCAGGCGCCCTCAACTTGGCCCTGAAAATGGACTCCCTGGGACTGTTCTTCACCCTCCTGGCGCTGCTCATCGGCGCCGTCGTGTTCATCTACTCCGCCGCCTACCTGCACAAGGGCGACAAGATCATGAGCTTCTACGTGCTCATGACCTCCTTCATGCTGGCAGTCCTCCTGCTGGTTCTGGCCGACGACGTTGCCCTGCTGTTCATCGGCTGGGAGCTGGTCTCCCTGGCCTCGTTCTTCCTCATCGCCCGCTCGGGCTCCGGCGGCGAGGCCGGTTCCATCCGCACCCTCCTGCTGACTTTCATCGGCGGCCTATTCCTGCTGGCCGGCCTGGCCATCGGCGTGATCACCACGGGCACCACCAACCTTTCCGACATGCTGCACTCCCCCGCCTGGGAAGGTCAGGACGTGCGCCTGGCCATCGTCGCAGTCCTCATCGCCCTGGCCGCGTTTTCGAAGGCCGCGCAGATTCCCTTCCACTTCTGGCTGCCGGAGGCGATGGCCGCGGACACCCCGGTTTCCGCCTTCCTGCACGCCGCCGCCGTGGTCAAGGCCGGCGTGTACCTGCTGCTGCGCTTCTCCGGCCTGTTCGAGGGTGTGATGGCCTGGCACGTCCTGCTGATCGTCATCGGCATGACCACCGCCATCATGGGCGCCGTGTTCGCCATCCAGAAGACGGATCTGAAGAAGCTCACGGCCTACTCCACGGTCTCCCAGCTGGGCTGGATCGTCGCCACCATTGGCGTGGGCACTCCCTTCGCCATCAGCGCCGCGCTGGTTCACACGGCCGCCCACGCGCTGTTTAAGTCCTCGCTGTTCATGATCGCCGGCGTGGTGGATCACCAGGCCGGGTCGCGTGACATTCGTCGCCTGGGTCCGCTGTGGCGCCAGATGCCCTTTACTTTTGTGTCCGCTGTGATCGCGGCGGCGTCAATGGCTGCTATTCCCCCGACCTTCGGCTTTGTGTCGAAGGAGGGCATGCTCACCGCGTTTGAGGAGGCGCCGTTTAACAACACCGGCGTGATCGCCCTGCTGATCGCGGCTGGCATCGGCGCGCTGGCCACTTTCGTGTACTCCGCGCGCTACGTTCTGGGTGCGTTCGTCGATGGACCGAAGGATGTCTCGCACGTCAAGGAGGCTCCGGCGAACCTGTGGATTCCGGCGGTGCTGCCGGGCGTGCTTTCCCTGCCGGGTGTCGCGTTCCTGGGCGTGTTCGACGAGACTCTCGATCACGTGGTTTACGCCACGGGTCTGGGCGACGCGCACACTCATCTGGCGCTCTGGCACGGCCTGACGGTGGCGCTCTGGATCTCTCTCGCGGTGCTGATCGCGGGCGTCATTGTTGTTATTTATCGACGCCCTCTGCTCCAGCCGCTCGAGGGCAAGCGTCTCGGGGTGGCAACGGGCGCGGAGATGATCTCCGCATTCATCGAACGCTCGACCAAGGTGGGCCGTGCGTTTGGCCGCCTGGCGAACTCTGTGAACCCCAACCGGCACGTGGTGTGGATCTTCGCCTCGCTGATTGTGCTGGCGGGCTTCTCCCTGCTGGGGCCGGGTCGCCTGGAGGGGCTGGCGGATCTGCCGCCGCGTGTCGAGGGGATCGACAGCATCGTGGACCTCGTTGGCCTGGTGATTATCGGCTTGAGTGTGCTCGTGATGATTGGTACTCGCTCGCGCCTGGCTTCCGTGGTGCTGGTCGGTGTGGTCGGCGTGGGCGTTTCCTGGGTCATGCTGACCCTGGGCGCACCGGACGTGGCCACCACCCAGTTGTTGGTCGAGTTCTGCGTGGTCGTCATCATGATGCTGGTGATCCGCCACCAGCCGCGCCTGTACCTGCGCGAGGGCGCAAACCGTACCCGCTTCGCCACAGTTCTGGCGGTGCTGGTCGGCGTGGTTACCTTCCTGGGCGTGTGGCTGCTCATCGGCCGCCACGAGAAGCCTGCGATCGCGCAGTGGTACTTGGAGAACACCCCGGAGATCTCCGGCGGCAATAACGTAGTCGCCGTCATCCTGGTGGAGTTCCGTGCCTTCGATACCTTGGGCGAGCTGACGGTGCTGGGCATGGCGGGCATCGTCATCGCCGCACTGATCAAGTCCATCCCCCGTTCCCCGGTTCCGGGTTACGGTCCGGGTTCCACCGCGGAGCTGTTCCGCGCTCCGGGTTCCACCCGCTTCCCGGATGTGCACAAGGTTCCGGAGCTGGCGCCGTTCTACTCCAAGTACCTGCGCTCCACGCACCTGAACTCCATTAACTCGCGGATGACGATGTACCCGCTGATCCCGATTCTGGCGCTGCTGTCCGCCGCCACGTTCTGGCGCGGCCACCAGTCCCCCGGCGGCGGCTTCGTCGCCGCCCTGATCGCGGCCTGCGGCATCTTCATGTACTACCTGGCTCAGGCCCGGGCCAAGAAGATGTTCACCGACCAGGTGGCCTACACCTTCGTCGGCGCGGGCATAGCGATGGCGCTGATCACTGGCCTGATCGGCTACTTGCATGGCGGCTTCCTGGCGCCGATCCACGCCGATATTTTGGGCCAGCACGTATCCACCTCGTTGATCTTCGACGGCGGCGTGTACCTGGCAGTGCTCGGCCTGGTGGTCATCGTCATCAACCAGATGGGCGGCCGCGAGCGCCCGGGTACAGACCCGGCAACGCTGAAGTCTAAGTTCCGCGCCCAGACTGCCACGCAGAAGATGGGTCCGAACTCCAAGGGCAAGCGCCCCACGCCCATCGAGGGCAAGGCGGATCCCGCCAAGAAGCCCTCGCCTGTGGCTGTGACTGTCGGCGGCAGCAACATCCCGCTCAACCCCTCCCAGGTCTCCGCTGCTGCGAAGGCGGAGGAAGAGGCCCACCGAGCTGAGCGCGAAGCGGCCCGCGCGCCGGTGAAGAACGTCAAGGATGGGGCTGAGGCTAAGGCTGCGGAGCCTGATGGCGTCGCTAAGAAAAACACCGAACAGCAAGAACAGCACGAGGAGAAGGGAGAGAACCAGTGATCATCGCAGCTATCATCGCCATCCTGATGGGCGGCGGCGTGTACCTGGTGATGCAGCGCGGAATGCTGCGCCTCATCATGGGCATCACGCTGATGAGCCACGCGGTTAACCTCCTGATCCTCGCTGCGGGCGTCGGCGCGTGGCGCATGGATCCGCTGATGGATCGCGCGACCCCCGAGCAGGCAGCCGACCCGCTACCCCAGGCGTTCGTGCTGACGGCAATCGTGATCTCCATGGCCTCCACCGCCGTGATGCTGGCCATGGCCGCGCTCGGCCGCGACGACGACACATTCGGCAGTGACGACGTAGAGACCGCCTCCCGCCGCCTGCGCACCCTGCAGACGATGGGCTGGAAGAACTACGAGGAAGCCAAGGCCCACGGTGGAGTGGTCAAGGAGCACGAGGCTAAGAAGCTCGGTGCGAACGACTACACGGAGGTCCACTCCACCACCGACGAGGACGGCCCGGACGAAGCCGCCGCACAGTCCGCCGATGCAGCGGAGTCTGCCGGCTCGGCCAGCCCCACCGACAAGGCACGTGCTAACGATCAGAAGGGAGCGCAGAAGTAATGACCGAAGGTTCCCTCCTCAGTCTGTTTATCGCCGTCCCGTTGCTGGCTGCGGCCGCTGCCGCGATGGCTCCGTGGATGAGCCTCCGCCGCGCGCTGGGCCTGCTGGTGCCGGCATTCGGCATCGTCGGCGGTGTCTGGGTGCTGGTGAAGGTCAACGAGCCGAACACGGTGCTGGTCGATAACGTCGGCGGGTTCGTCGGCGGTATCTCCATCCCGCTGGTCGCCGACAATCTGGCGGGCATTATGATCCTGACGACCTCCGTCGTCGCTCTGATCGCCAACTGGTTCGCCGACGTCGTCGGCGAGACGCGCACCCGCTTCTACCCCGCCCTCACGCTCATGCTGATCGGCGGCGTGTGGGGTGCACTGCTAACCGCGGACTTGTTCAACCTGTTCGTGTTCATCGAGGTCATGCTGATGCCCTCCTTCGGCCTGCTGGCGATGACCGGCACGTGGGCTCGCCTGGCGGCGGGCAGGATGTTCATCATCGTGAACCTGGTAACCTCCCTAGTGCTGCTGAGTGGCGTGGTACTGGTCTACGCCGTGGTGGGCACCACCAACCTCGCCGCCCTGGCGGGTGCAGCCGGACCCCGCGGCACCGAGTTTGCCGAAGGAGTCTTCGGCAACCAGTGGCAGCTAGTGGTCCCGCTGGGCGTGGTTCTGCTGGCGCTGGCCGTGAAGGCGGGCGTGGCGCCGGTCCACACCTGGCTGCCGCGTGCCTACCCGTCTACTTCCCCGGCCGTGATGGCGCTGTTCTCCGGCCTGCACACCAAGGTCGGCATCTACGCGATTTTCCGCGTGTACCTGACCATCTTCGAGGGCGACCCCGCCTGGTCCTGGGCAATCCTGGTGATCGTAGTGCTGGGCATGCTGATCGGCGGCTTCGCCGGCCTGGGCGAAACCACGATGCGCAGCGTGATCGCCTACCAGATGGTCAACGGCATCCCATTCATGCTGATTGGACTGGCTTTCCTCAGCAACGATGCCCGTCTCATGCTCAGCGCAGCACTGTTCTACATGCTGCACCACATGATCGTCGCCGGATCCCTCATCATGGCCTCCGGCGCGATCGAGGAGACCTACGGTTCGGGCCGCGTGCGCAAGCTCTCCGGGCTGATGCGCCGCGACCGCTTCGTCGCTGTCGTCTTCGCGGCGGGTGCGCTGGCGATCGTTGGCCTGCCGCCGTTCTCCGGCCTGTGGGGCAAGCTGGCGCTAGTCTTCGGAGTGGCCCAGGACGGCACGTGGAAGACCTGGTTGGCCATCGGCGCGATCATCGTTTCTTCCATCGGCGCCCTGGTCTCCATGATCTACGTGTGGCGCGAGGTGTTCTGGGGCCGTCAGATGAACGCCAACGAGGCCGACCCGGAGCTGCGCGTACCGCGCCGCTACGTGTGGCCGTCCGCAGTCATGATGCTGATTTCCGTGGGCATGTTCATCGGCGCCGGGCCGGTCTTCCAGCAGGTCAACAAGGCCGCCGATAACCTGACCGACACGACCGCATATGTCGAGGCAGTCCTCGGCGATCCGGATGAGGCCGTCGGCACGGTCCTGCCGCCCGGGCCGAGCGGATTGGATAACGTCGACACCGAAGCCAACGCCGCCGCCAGCGCCAAAGCCAACGTAAACACCGACAAGGAGCAGCAGGCTCAGGACGGGAAGGGCCACTAAGCCATGGCAAAGTTCAGTATTGTCCAAGCAGTGAAGTCCACCGGCCACGCGCTGAAGTACGCCGCCTGGCTGGTCGGGCAGATCATCAAGGAGTCGGTCGTCATGGCGACCGATACCCTCGGCACCGGCCGCAACATCGCGCCGGTGGTGATCTACTACCCGCTGCGTGTAACCAGCGAGCGGGACATCGCAGCCCTCATCGCCTCGATCACCATGACCCCCGGCACGCTCTCCCTGGGCGTGACCGGCCCGAAGGAGGTCGACTACGACGCAGCCGCCGGCGAGCGCAGCACTAAGGATGCCTTCGCCGTAGCCCGCTCGGAGTTCAACACCCACGGCCTGGACCACGTCCAGCGCTTCCTCGCGGTACACGCCATGTACGGCGCGGACCCGGAAGAACTCCTGGCCAGCCTGGCCGACATGGAGGAGCACCTCGCCCCGTCGGTGAAAGATAAGCCGCTGCACTTCGACGTGCAGTACCTGGTGGAGAAAGGTCGCCCAGGCCCGCGCGGCTTCCGCGGTTCGCGCGGTGGCCGCGCATCCGACGAGACGGTCTTCGACGTGGAGAAGGTGGATTCCACTCCGCACGCCGCCGCGTTCGTCGCCGCGATCCTGCAGTCCGACGAGGAGGAGAAAAACCCCTCCGACGTGCGCGACATGGATCGCAAGGAGCGCTACGAGATCGCCCGCCGAAACGCCGAGCGCGCCAGGGCCCGGATCTCCAATGCAACCCCCGATATTGATACTTTCCGCGGGGACAACCTGGGGGCGTCCAAACCCGACCAGGAAGGCCGCACCAAACCGGGAGAGACCTTGTACGACCCGTTGTACCCGAAGAACAACCCGAAGGAAGGCAAGTAGATGGAGCCCAGGGACCTACTAAATATCCTGGTGGGCATCGCCGCCGCCATTGTTGTTGTCGCGCTGTTTACGGTGCTGTGGCGCGCTGTTTCTACGCATAATGACGCCCGCCGCGCCGTCCTTTCCGACATGGTGTTTATGGCGATGGCCGGCCTGTTTTTGTGTTATTCGATCTTCCACCGCACGGCGATCACCTACGAGGTCGCACTGTTCGCCGGCCTGTTCGGCGCGCTGTCGACGATCGCTTATGCCCGCATCATTTCTCGAGGGAGGCGCTAAATGTCCACAACAATCCTCGCCGCCGCCGGCGAAATGGTCGAGTTCAGCGAGCCGGGTTGGCTCGGCGCGATTACCGCGGGTGTGCTCGCCATTCTCGGGGCGATCTTCATCTTTGTTTCTGCCCGCGCGATGTACCTTGCTCCGGACGCCATCAGTCAGGTCAACATGGTCGGTCCAGCTGTCGGCGTGGGGCTTCCCCTGCTGATCAGCGCCAACCTGGTTTACTCCTGGTCGACGGAAGGGTTTGTTCTGGGCGAGTTGATCCGCGCAATCGTCGCCATCACTGCGCTGCTGGTGATCGGCGCCGTCGGTTCATACGTGATGGGCCGCGCGCTGCATGCGACGCACTGGGATCACACTGTGCCGCTGTCCGGTGGTCAGAAGGCGAAAGAGCCCAAGTAGCGCCTGCGGGCGCAACCTCAAGACCAGTAGCACCAATAGAAAACGAGTCCGCCCCCACTTCCTCGGTGGGGGCGGACTCGTTTTTGCTTTAGCGGCGCCAGCTGCCGGGCAGCTGGCCACCGGCCGCTGAGGCGGAACTAGCCGACGACGGCAACGGCCTCAACGTCGATCTCGCCGCGCATTGCCTTGGAGTAGGGGCAGAATGCGTGAGCGTCCGCGACCAGCTCATCGGCCTTGGCCTGGTCCACGCCGAAGACTGTGGCGGTGATCTTCGCGGACAGGCGGAAGCCCTCCGGAACCTTGTTCAGGGTGGTCTCGACGGTGACCTCCGGGGACTGGCTCATCTCCACGCCAGCCTCCTTGAGGGTCTTCTGCAGGGCGCCGTTGAAGCAGGCGGCCCAGCCTGCGGAGACCAGCTGCTCCGGGTTCGTGCCCTCGCCGGAGCCGCCCAGTGCCTTCGGTGGACGAACGTCCAGGTCGATCTGGCGGTCGTCGGTGGCTACGTGGCCGTCGCGGCCGCCGCCGGTAGAAAGTGCCTTTGCTGTGTACAGTGCCTCGCTCATGAGTGAACCAATCCTTTCGCCAAAACTGTCTGTTGGTCGTCGTTAGTTGCTGTTTGATTCTTTTGCGGCGCCCAGCCTACGTGAACCGGCGGGCGCCGCGCTGTGGCCAGTGGCGGCTACTTGCCGGTGAAGATTTCCTTCACCCGGTCGCGCAGGTTCTCGTCGACCTTGCCCCAGTAGGTCCAGCACTGCTCGGCCACCTGGTCAGACACACCGTCCATCGCGCCTGCAATGTTGTTTGCCAAGCGCTCCCGGGCGGCGTCATCCAGAACCTCGCGCACCAGCTGGCCCGCCTGGATGAAGTCATCGTCCTCCGGGTGGCGGACGTATGCCCCGCGGGTCAGGTCGGTGCCGTGCAGGTCGTCGTACAGGCCCAGCTCCTCCGCGGCGGTCACGGCGGATTCCTGGCCGCGGCCAAAGCCGTACTGGGATTCACCGGCGGCCACGCCCTGCTCGACGGCACCGGAGCCGTCGTTGACGTCGTTTACGCCCTCGCCGCGCTCGAAGCGATTCGGGGAGTACACCGGAGTGCCGGCCGGCGGGAACTCCTGGTTACCCGCGCCGTCCTTGGCGGTGTAGTAGTTCTTCTCCGCCACAATGGAACGGTTGGAGGGCAGCTGGTGGAAGTTCACGCCCAGGCGGTAACGCTGCGTGTCTGCGTAGGCGAAGGAGCGAGCCAGCAGCATCTTGTCCGGAGACAGCCCAATGCCCGGCACCAGGTTCGACGGCGCGAAAGCGGCCTGCTCGATCTGGGCGAAGAAGTTCTGCGGGTTCTCGTTCAGTGTGAAGTGGCCGACCGGAATCAGCGGATAATCCTTCTGGGACCAGGTCTTCGTCAGGTCAAACGGGTTCCAGCGGTAATCTTCCGCCTCGGCGACAGGCATGATCTGCACCTTCACATCCCACGTCGGGTAATCGCCGCGTTCGATGGCGTCATAAAGATCCTGGCGGGAGGAATCAAAGTTTCCAGAAGCAATGACCTTGGCGGCCTCGTCGTCGGTGTAGAAGTCCCAGCCCTGGCGGGTCTTGAAGTGGTACTTCACCCAGAAGCGCTCGCCGGCGGCGTTGATCCACTGATAGGTGTGGGAGCCGAAGCCGTCCATGTGGCGGAAATCCGTCGGGATGCCGCGGTCGCCCATCAGGTAGGTCACCTGGTGCGCAGTCTCCGGGGAGCGGGTCCAGAAATCCCACTGCATGTCCGCAGAGCGCAGGCCGGAATCCGCCAGGCGCTTCTGGGAACGGATGAAATCCGGGAACTTAATGCCGTCGCGCAGGAAGAACACCGGAGTGTTGTTGCCCACGATGTCGTAGTTACCCTGCTGGGTGTAAAACTTCAGCGAGAATCCGCGCACGTCGCGCACCGCATCGGGGAAGCCCTGCTCGCCCGCGACGGTGGAAAAGCGGGCCAGCATCGGGGTCACGCGCCCCGGCTGGAACAGGTCCGCCTTGGTGTACTTGGAGACGTCCTCGGTGATGGTCAGCTCGCCGAAGGCACCGGAGCCCTTAGCGTGCACGTTGCGCTCCGGGATGCGCTCGCGGTTGAAGTGCGCGTGCTTTTCCACCAGGTGTACGTCGGAAAGCAACAGCGGGCCCTGCTCGCCCACGGTCGCGGAGTGCTCCTCGGTGCTGACCGGGGAACCGTTCACGTTCGTCGACGCCCCGGAGTAGGGGCACACGCCGCGGGAGGCGACGTCCTTGGCCGTGGTGATTGGGTCGTTATTGGTGCCGTCGTTATTCGTAGCAGTCATGGGTACCTCCAGATACCTAATAGCTTTGGCTATGCAATCCACCTTGCCAGAATTTCCGCACCCGCGTGCTAGGCTTTGTCCATGACCAGCCAGGTGACCAGCAGTCAGGCGCACGATGCCGCTGTGACCGACCTTGCCCTGCGCGCCGCCAGTGGCGACCGCCAGGCGTTGACAGAATTCATTTCCGCCACGCACGACGACGTGTGGCGCCTGCTGGCTCACCTGGCCGATACCGACCGCGCGGACGACCTCACACAGGAGACCTACCTGCGCGTATTGAGCGCCCTGCCGCGCTTCGCCGCCCGCTCCACGGCCCGCACCTGGATCCTCTCCCTCGCCCGTCGCGTGTGGGTCGATAGCGTGCGCCACGATATGGCCCGCCCCCGCAGTTCCGCCACGGAGATTGAGGACGCCACCAGCGCCACCCCCGCCGCCGAAACCACTGGCGGGCAGAGCTGGGCGGAATGGGTGGACACTCGCGCCCTCATCGACCAGCTGGAGGAGGAACGCCGCGAGGCTCTGATCCTCACGCAGGTGCTGGGCTACACCTACGCCGAGGCCGCGAAGATCGCCAACGTCCGCGTGGGCACAATCCGCTCCCGCGTTGCCCGCGCCCGCGCCGACCTGGTTGAGATGGCTGGCGAGGGACGAGGTGGCGTCACAAAGAAGAAGAACAAGCGCCGCTTCGGCGTAGCCTAACCCGGGTACAGCCACGCGCCGCGGCGCGTTTAAGGAACAACAGGGCCGACGGGCTAGGCTGGTTCACATGAGCACGAGCGCTAAAACCCCCGCTATCGCCCCCGATTCCGCCCTCCTGCTGCTGTCTTTCGGCGGCCCGGAGAAGGCCGAGGACGTGGTGCCTTTCCTGGAGAACGTCACGCGCGGCCGCGGCATCCCCCGCGAGCGTTTGGAGAAGGTCGGCGAGCACTACTTCGCGCTCGGCGGTCGCTCCCCCATCAACGACCAGAACAAGCAGCTGATCCGCAACATCGAGGCTGAGCTGGCCCGGCGCGACATCGACCTGCCCGTGTACTTCGGCAACCGCAATTGGGAACCCTATGTGGAGGACGCACTGCAGCAGATGGCCCGCGATGGCATCCGCCACGTATACGTCTTCGCCACCAGCGCGTGGGGCGGTTACTCGGGTTGCTCGCAGTATCAGGAGGATCTGCGCCGCGCCATCGCTGCCTGCGAGGAGGCTGGCCTGGAGCCCCCGAAGGTGGAGCGCCTGCCGCAGTTCCACCGCCACCCGACGTTCATCGCGGAGTTCGCCCAGGCAGTGGATGCGGCCCGCGAGCAGCTGCGTGCAGAGCACGGCGAGGAGACCGCCGCGCAGGCCGACCTGGTTTTCACCGCGCATTCGGTGCCGACGGTGGCGGATAAGGCGGCGGGCCCGCACAAGTTCGGCGGGAATCTGTACTCCCAGCAGGTGCTGGATGCCTCGCGTTTGATCCAGCAGGCCAGCAGCTTCGCTAACACCCCTGGTAGTGGCGCGGATTACGGCTGGACTGGCCGGCTTTCCCGCCACGAGAACGTCGGCGGCCGTGGGGATGGGCCTGCGCACACGGGTGAGACGGTGGGTGTGGATGTGGGTACCGGCACCGACCTGGATGTTGAGCTGGTGTGGCAGTCGCGCTCTGGTTCGCCGCATGTGCCGTGGCTGGAGCCGGACGTGTGCGACCACATCGAGGCACGTGCGGAGTCCGGCAATAAGCGCGCAATTGTGCTGTGCCCGGTCGGCTTCATCACCGACCACATGGAGGTCAAGTGGGATCTGGATACGGAGGCCCGCGATGCCGCAGCAAAGGCGGGCATCCCCTTCGTGCGCGTTGCCACCCCGGGTTTGACCGCCGGTTTCGCGGGGATGGTGGTTGATCTTGTTGTTGGTAGTGACGCCCCCAGCGCCAACCTCTCTGAAGATCAGCAGGCCGCGCGCGATTTGGCGGCGAAGGTGGTCGGCGAGCTGGCGACGGTTCCGGACTTCGGCCGCACGTTCAACGGCAAGCCGTGTGCGCCGGGGTGCTGCGGTAGCGAGGCCTAGCGGCCGGGGCGCGAAGACCCGGCGACACGGCGCAGCGCTAGACACCGCGACCGCCGTTTGGCTCGGGCGCGGTGCAGCAGGGTGCGGTTAGACCAGCAGCTCCGCGATCTGGATGGTGTTCAGAGCGGCACCCTTGCGCAGGTTATCGCCTGCGACGACCAGCACCAGGCCGCGGTTTCCGTCGACGGTCTGATCCTGGCGGATGCGGCCGACCAGGCTCTCGTCGATGCCCGTGGCAGCCAGCGGGGTGGGCACGTCCACGACCTTCACGCCCGGGGTTTCGGCCAGCAGCTTGCGGGCGGTGTCCGGGGTGATTTCGCGGTCGAATTCCGCGTGGATGGTCATGGTGTGGCCTGTGAAGACGGGCACGCGCACGCAGGTGCCGGCAACGCGCAGCTCGGGGATTCCCAGGATCTTGCGGGATTCGTTGCGCAGCTTCTGCTCTTCGTCGGTCTCTTCGGAGCCGTCGTCGACCAGGTTGCCAGCCAGCGGCAGGGCGTTGAAGGCGATGGGCTCCACGTAGGGACCCAGGTCTCCGGCCTTGAGGGCGGAGCCGTCGTGCACCAGCTTGCGCAGCCCCTCGTCGTCAATGGTGTTCTCGGTGGCGACCAGGTTGTCCAGCACCTGGCGCACCAGCGCGTCCACGCCGGCCAGCCCGGAGCCGGAAACGGCCTGGTAGGAGCTGACGTGCATCTGCTTCAGGCCCGCCGCCTTGTGCAGTGCACCCATGACAGGCATGGCGGCCATGGTGGTGCAGTTCGGGTTGGCGATGATGCCCTTGGGCGGGTTCTTGACGTCCTGCGGGTTCACCTCGGAGACGACCAGCGGGACTTCCGGGTCCTTACGGAAGGCCGAGGAGTTGTCCACGACGATCGCGCCGGCCTCGGCGAAGCGCGGGGAGTGCTCGCGGGAGGTTCCGCCGCCTGCGGAGAACAGCGCGATGTCGATGCCGCGTAGGTCCTCGGTGGCGGTGGCTGCGACGTCCTCGATGACGATCTGCTCGCCGCGGAATTCCAGCTCCTTACCCGCGGAGCGGGAGGAGGCGAAGAATCGTACCTTGTCCGCCGGGAAGTTCCGCTCGACGAGGATGTCGCGCATAACGCGACCGACTTGGCCGGTGGCTCCGACGACAGCGATGGTGGTCATTCGGGGATCTACCTCTTCTATCTGCTTAAGCTGCTGTTTTAGCGTCCCGTCCCAGCGTACACGGTGGCTTCTTCGTCGCCGCCCAGCTGGAAGCGTTCGTGGATGGCGCGCACGGCCTTATCCACGTCGGTGTCGCGGATCAGTACGGAGATGCGGATCTCGGAGGTACTGATCAGTTCGATGTTCACGCCCGCGTCACGTAGCGCCTCGCAGAAGTCGGCGGTCACGCCGGGGTGGGACTTCATGCCCGCGCCGACCAGGGAGACCTTGCCCACGTGGTCGTCGAAGATAAGGTCCTGCCAGTCGTTCTGTTCCTTAATCCCCTTCAGCAGTTGCATTGCGCGGGTGGCGTCGGTACGCGGGCAGGTGAAGGTGATGTCGGTGCGGTTGTTGTCGATCTTGCTGATGTTCTGCACAACCATGTCGATGTTGATCTCAGCGTCGGCGACGGCGCGGAAGACCTTCGCTGCCTCCCCGGGAGAGTCCGGGATGCCGAGAACGGCGATCTTGGCTTCGGAGCGGTCGTGTGCCACGCCGGTGAGTACTGCTTCTTCCATGGGAATATCCTCCATTGATCCAGAGACGAGGGTGCCGATGTCGGTGCTATACGAGGAGCGGACACGCAGGGGCACGTCGAACGCGCGGGCGTATTCCACGCTGCGCAGCATCAGCACCTTCGCGCCGACGGCTGCCATCTCCAGCATTTCTTCGAAAGAGATCGTGTCGAGCTTTTGAGCGTCCGGCACGATGCGCGGGTCCGCGGTGTACACGCCGTCGACGTCAGAATAGATCTCGCACACGTCGGCGTTAAGCGCCGCAGCCAGGGCGACTGCGGTAGCATCTGAGCCGCCGCGTCCAAGTGTGGTCACGTCGCGCGTCTCGCGGTTCACGCCTTGGAAGCCTGCGACGAGGCAGATTTTCCCTTCGTCCAGAGCTTCCTGCACGCGGCCGGGGGTGACATCCACGATGCGCGCATTGCCGTGCCGTTCGGTAGTCAGCACGCCTGCCTGCGATCCGGTGAAGGACTGCGCCTCCGCGCCGAAGGAGGCGATAGCCATGGCCACCAGTGCGTTGGAGATGCGCTCACCGGCGGTCAGCAGCATATCCATCTCGCGCGCGGGCGGCACGGGGTTTACCTGCTCAGCGAGTTCCAGCAGGTCATCGGTGGTGTCTCCCATTGCGGAGCAGACGACGACTACATCGTTGCCCTGCTTCTTGGTTTCCACGATTCGCTCGGCTACGCGCCGGATCCTCTCCGCGCTTTCCAGCGAGGAGCCGCCGTATTTCTGAACGATGAGCGCCACTGGTTGTTGCCACCTTCCGGGTCTAGTCTTAATCAAACTTTAGACTACTTTGTCTGTTTCCCTGGGGCTAGGGTTCGAGTAACTCTTTTTTACTTTATGACGCCACCTCTTCAGCAAACCACATTCGTCACATACGTAACACGCGCGTCGCAGGCCAATATCCGTCGCAACCCCTGGCGTCCGATAAAGTACCCAGGGTACAAAGCATGCGAATTCGGTACATCAGCGTAAGCGCGCCCATCCGGTGCAGCACAGCACGACCGACCAAGAAGATAACCATGAAGATAACGAAGAGGTGAGGGGGCACGATGCTCGAAAACAACGCTCTCGCAGTTGTTTTCGCGCTGGGCTCCGCGCTCACCATCGCCTGGGGGACGGTGGTGCGCCACCGCATCGCCATCGCCTCCGGCGAGAACCGCAGCGGCGCCATCTGGGACGCCATCAAGCAGCCAATGTGGTGGGTCGGCGTGGCCAGTGCGCTATTCGGATACCTCCTGCAAATTGTGGCGCTGGGGTTCGGAACGCTGCTGGTGGTGCAGCCGATCCTCGTACTCTCCCTGATGTTCACACTGCCACTGTCGGCGAAATACGACGGGCGGCGAATATCGGCGTCCGAAACAGCATGGGCAGGGCTTTTGACGGCCGCAGTGGCCATCCTCGTTGTGCGCGGCAATCCGGCGCCTGGGCACCGCGAGCCAGACCTGAGCGTGTGGCTAGTGTGCCTGAGCATCGGCGCAGTGATCCTGCTGGCGTTCTTTGTGTATGCGCTGGAGCAGGCAGCCGCGCTGCGCGCGTTGGTGCTGGGGTCCATCACCGGCGCGATCATGGGATATGTCGCCGTGCTTTCGAAAGCCGTGGTGGATATTTTCCGCGATTTCGGGATGGCCGCGCTGCTGGCCTCCTGGGAGCTGTGGACTTTGATCGCCTTCGCGGCGATCGGCACGGCGGTGCAGCAGGCCTCATTTAACGCCGGGCCACTGAAGAACTCCTTGCCCGCGATGACAGTGGTGGAGCCACTTGTGGCGTTCGTTCTGGGCTACATCGTACTGGGCGAGAAGTTCCAGATTGACGGCTGGGAGTACGCCTACATGGCAACCGCCATTGCAGTGATGACGATCTCGACAGTGATTCTGAGCCGCAAGTCGATCGACGAAGGCGGCAGCGCTGAGGCACCCACTGAGACAGCCCCAGCCGCAGGCGCGGGCGTATCCAAGCATCAAATCAACTGATCAAATCTCATCCTATTGACAGTTTTCAGTTAGCTCTGCTTAACTACCCTCTAAGTTTTCAGCACCCTGCAGAAAGCCTCTACTCACCTTTCTAGAACTCATAAGGAGTGGGATGAAAAAGATCATCTCCACGACCGCCGTGCTTGGACTAGTCACGGGCGGTCTGCTCTTAACCTCTGCCGCATCCACTGCCGAGACCACCAGCGCCGGTATCTCACTCAGCTGCCAAGCAACCCCTTCCACAAGCCTGGCGGGGCCACAGGAATTCAGCACAGAAAATGTCACCGTCAACATTGATGCCCCAAAGAGTGTCCGGATCGGCGAGGAGTTCCGCACCGCATTCTCCATCGACCCGGTAGAGGTCGAACTGCCGGCACTTCCGATGGGCGCAAAGATGGAGAGCGCGAGCCGGTTGAAGCTGGATCTCGCTCTGCCGGCAGGCGTGGAGTTCCTCGGCGCGGATATCGACGACTCGAAGTCCAACTTGAAGGGCATGAAGGTCATCCAGGTGGATGATGCGGGTCGCCCCAGCGCCACCGGCCAATTCCTCCGCGTAACCAGCGCAGACAACGCCGCCATCGGCAATAGCCCGAACTCTGCCCGCAACCGCGAGGGCGGAATCAAGTACACGATGAATGGCTCCAAGATCGATCTACGCTTCCCTGAGATCACACTTCGCCTCAAGGCGAAGACCGCTGGGGAAAAGTCGCTGGGAGTGCGCGCCCAGGGCGCGGCGGGCACCTTCGCTAAGGACGAGAACTTCCTCACGATGCTGGGCAAGGTATCCGCACCGCTTGTAGGCACCATCTGGGCCCCGGTGCAGTGCTCGCCACGCGCGAACAGTAAGGCTCCTCTGGACCCTCGGGCCTCGAAGCTGGCGAGCGTAGACGTCGCTGAGGCTTCCGAGGTGGCCCTGAACCTCGAGGCCAGCGACACTCCAGTAGCCGGTAAGCCCACCGAACTGACCGCAAGCCTCGAGCCAACCGCTGAGGGAACCGTGGAATTCACCTCCGGCGGCCTGAAAGCAAGCGCTCCGGTGGTCGATGGCAAGGCCACTGCAGAGCTGACGTTCCCAACCACTGGCGAGCACGAGGTCACGGCACGCTTCCAGCCGAAGAATTCCGGCGAGTTCAAGGAGGCTACGGCCACCACTACCGTGACGGTCGAGGGCCAGGACGCGGCCCTGAGCGTCGAGGCTCCTGAAAACGCCCCGGCGCGTTCGCGCGTAGAGGTGAAGGCCACCGTGGCGGAGGGCGCCGAGGGTACTGTGCGCTTCCGCCTGGGTGATGCGACGGTGACGGCGAAGGTAGGCGCTGGGGCCGCCGTCGCTGAGCTGCCCACCGGCTCGACCCCCGGGGATCAGCAGATCACCGCAGAGTTCATTCCCGCCCCGCGCAGCGCATTCGCAGCAGGCACGGCTAGCGCACCGATCACGATCGATGCCGTCACCGGAACGACGATCGAGCTAGGCGCGGACCCCACCGGCCCGGTTCGCCCCGGGCAGCCGGTGAGCATTAGCGCCACCGTCACCCCTGCAGAGAACACGGAGCAGGCAGAAGGCAAGGTGGAGTTCCTCATCGATGGCGAGCGGGTCACCCGCACGCTGGAGGAGCACCGCGCGACCGTGGAGTTCACCCCAGACCGCGCTGGCGAGTTCCGGGTGGAAGCCAAGTTCATCCCGGCAGATGAAACCCAAACTCCAGCCGAGGATGTACTGACCGTACAGGTCCAGGGATCCTCTGAGACCCAGCTTGAAGTCAACGCGCCGACGGACGTCCAGCCGCTGGTTGAGGCGCCAACCACCGTAACCGTTAACCCGGCTGCAGCTGGCACCGTGACTGCCGTGATTGACGGACGCCGTATTTCCGCAGAGGTTCAGGAAGACTCAGGAACCGTCACTCTGCCACTGGTGTTCCCACGCGAGGGAGACTTCGAAGTCCCAGTCACCTTCGCCCCTGCGAACCCGGCTGACGCGCAGCGCGCGGAAACCACAATCAACGTCAAGGTCGCCGCTCCTGCAGTAAGCGGCGTCGATATCGCTCTCACCGGACCCAATACCGCCGTAAAGGGCGAGAAGACGAACTACACTGCGACCCTCACCCCAGATGCAGGTGACCGTCACGGCGTGACGGGCTTCCTGGAGGTCCTTATCGACGGCAAGAAGGTCACCAAGGACGGCGAGCCGATCCGCATCCCAGTCGTTGAAGGCATCGCAGAGTTTGACGTGCTGTGGAACCGCGCCGGCGCCCAAGAACTCACCGCGGTGTTCCACAACACCGAAGGCAAGGAAGTCTCCCGCACCGCAACAACCGTGACTGTGGCGGGCGGCGCCGACAAGCCAGGTGAGACCGATAAGCCGGGCGACAATGACAAGCCTGACGAGCACACTCCGGACAAGACTGGCAATTCCAGCGGTAGCTCTAACGGCAGCTCCAACAGTGTTGCGCCGAGCGGCTCCAACGCCACGGCGACTAAGCCCTTCGCTCCGCTGGTCGAGTTCTTCCGCATGTTGTGGGAGTGGCTGACTTCACTGTTCTCCGGTGGTGGCTCCTCTACTGGTAGCTCCACCGCGCCCCGCAACTAATTCCTTCCCACCTCTTACTCCCACAAGGACTGTTCCATGACCCTAATGCCCTCCCGCCGCTTGGGCCGTATCGCTCTGGGCGCGATCACTTCCCTATCCCTTAGCTTCACACTCATTTCAGCGGCTCCCTCCAGCTTTGCCAACCCCCTTGCCGCTGCAGCTCCGACGAGCAAGTCGGTGCTGGTGAATCACCTGTGCGTCGAGCACAAGGGGTGGCTCTCCAATGGCTCCGACCTGACGCTTTCGCCCGACGATGTCGCCGTCGAATACCCGGAAACTGTTCTTCCGGGGCAGACTTTCACCGTGAAGATCCAGCCGGGCGAGATGCGCACCGGTGGAAAGGATACGGGGCGGATGAAGTACGACATCGCGCTGCCGCAGGGGGTGAAGATCAGCAACCTACGCCTCGACGGTGGCGCGTCCGGCCTCAATGCCAACCCAGCTGCAGTGGTGCAGCGCGTTGATGCTGCAGGCAAGCCGAATGCCAACGGCGCGTTCGCCCGCATCTGGGATGGCGCGAACTCCGTAAATAACGGCGGCAATGAAAACGACAGCTGGGGATGGGGGACTGGCCGCGCTGGCCTGGCAGTAGACAAGAACAAGTCCTTCCGCCTGCCACGCATCGCCTTCGACGTCACCGCCCCGACCGAGGTGGGCGCAAAGATCGTGACCGGCCTGCGCGCGGCCGGCAGCGGTGTTGGCCCCACCAGCAAGGAGAACAGGGATAACACCCTGTCGATGCTTGCCAAGGCAAACGCCACAGATGCGGTGTACTGCACCGCGGATGCCGCCGGCAAGACTCTCACCAGCACCACGGTGGCCCTGCGCGATACACAGACCGAATTCGCCGAAACCTCCACCGACCTTGAGGTCTTCAGCGGCGCAGGCGATGTCACCCTGAAGGCCCTCGTCAAGGACACGAACGGCCAGCCCATCACCGAAGGCAAGGTCGAGTTCGACCTGGGCGATGGCGAGCGCCGCACAGTGGATGTCCGCGATGGCGTCGCGGAGCTGCGCTACACCTACGCCGAGCTGGAGGACCGCGAGTCCGTAAAGCACAAGGTTGTGGCCCGCTACCTGGGCGTCGAGGGACGCACGAGCGCCTCCGAGGCAACCACGACCGTGACGGTCAACCCCGTGCCGCGCACTGCCTTGAAGGCCACCATTGACCTCAAGGGCGAGGTCGACGCGACAGCCCCCGCGGAGGGCAAGCTGCCGCTGACTCTGCAGGCGACGGTTGGCGCTGAGCTGGCTAATCCGGAAGCAGATCCCGATGCTGATGCCGCCCTCGAGGACGGCGTGGAAGTAGTGTTCTTCAACGGCGACGAGGAGATCGGTCGCGCGAAGACCGCGAACGGCGTGGCGGAACTGCAGGCCACCGTGCCGGATGAGCCAGCCACGCTGCAGCTGCGCGCCGTCGTCGAGGACTTCGAGAACGACACCCAGGAGGTCTCCGGCGCCGAGGACACGCTTGAGCTGAAGGTGGCTCCGGTCGCGAAGACCACCCTGAAGTTGGACGAGGTTGAACCGGCGCTGGTGGGCGAAAAGCGAAAGCTGAGCGCTCAGTACACTGCAACCCCCGGCTCCCCGGAAGGGGCCGAGGTGATCTTCCGCGCCAACGGCATCCGTATCGGCACCGCGCAGACCGACGCCGAGGGCAACGCGAGCGTGGAGCACGCCTTCGACCAGGCTGGCCTGCAGACGATCACCGCGGAGGTTCGCGAGCGTGAGGTATCTGGACGCACGTTCGCCAAGGCAGTGGCCGAGCCGGTGAAGTTTGAAGTGCTCAGCCCGGGGAAGGTGGAGACCGGAACCACCCTGAGCCGCGATGAGGTGAATGTCGATCTGGACGCCCAGACGCTTACGGGCGATACTGTGGCCTTCACTGCGAAGGTGACCGTCCAAGGGGATGAGAAGATCACAGAAGGAGCAACCGTTTCCTTCTTCAACGGCGAGCAGTTCCTCGGTACCGCACCGGTTGATCCCAACACCGGCGAGGCACGTTTCGAGTACCGTTTCCCGACCCGCGGTGAACACCAGATGCGGGCAGTCTTCAACGGCCAGGAAGTCGTCAATGCCGATGGCGCAGTCACAGCGCTGCTGGAGCCCTCCACCTCCGAGGAGCTGACCGTGGAGGTAAAGGCTCACGAAATTGTGGTCGAGGATACGGGCACAGGCAATGACGGTGGCAATGACGGCAACGGAAATGAAAACCCGGATAACGGAAACCCCGGAGATAACGAGCCTGGTAAGGGCTCTTCCCAGGGATCTTCCCAGGACTCTTCGGAGAATTCGACCCTACGCACCATTCTGATCACGCTTGGCTCCCTCGGAATCATCAGCGCGATCATCGCAGCCGCGATGCACTTCTTCAATCGCTAGCGTCCCCCTTGGGCCGCTAGTGCCCTATCAGGTCGCTAGCGCCCTAATGGGTGCCGAGACGGCGGCGTCATAAAGAAAGAACGATAAAAAAGAACCACACCAAACACCCCACATTGAGGGACAAACTTCTCACAGTGTGGGATTTTCGGGCGGTTTTTAGCTGTTTTGGAAGCTCTTTCTGTGACGCACCTAATACTCGGGCTATAGTGGTGACCATGACTACGCCAGCGCGCAACCTGCTTCTGCGACGCGGCGGGGCTCAAAGGTTCTAAGAGATCTGAGCTTACAGCTCAACGACCGACCGGCACCCCGTCGCGGAATTTGGCGTTGCCGGTCGGGAATAACAACCAAGAACAAACAATTCTTCTCAGGAGCCCCCACCCATGTCTAACGACACTTTCATCTCCGCACCCGCCCGCATCAACACCCCGAACGGCGAAATCCCCGAAGGCCAGCCCGCCTGGAACAAACAGCGCAACTCCACCATGCCGCACGCGCGCTACCAGCCGTTCTTCGAAGAGGTAGAGGAAATCACCCTGCCGGATCGCACTTGGCCGGACAAGGTCATCGACCGCGCGCCGCAGTGGTGCGCCGTGGATCTGCGCGACGGCAACCAGGCCCTGATTGACCCGATGAGCCCCGAGCGCAAGCGCCGCATGTTCGAACTGCTGGTCGACATGGGCTACAAGGAGATCGAGGTCGGCTTCCCGTCTGCCTCCCAGACCGACTTCAACTTCGTCCGCGAGATCATCGAGAAGAACATGATCCCCGACGACGTCACCATCCAAGTACTGGTCCAGGCACGCGAGCACCTGATCCGCCGCACCTTCGAAGCCTGCGAGGGCGCGAAGAACGTCATCGTCCACTTCTACAACTCCACCTCGAAGCTGCAGCGCAAGGTCGTGTTCCGCAAGGACAAGGAAGCCATCAAGAAGCTGGCCACCGACGCAGCCGAGCTGATTAAGACCATCGCCAAGGACTACCCGGATACCAACTGGCGCTGGGAGTACTCCCCCGAGTCCTTCACCGGCACCGAGGTTGCCTACGCCAAGGAAGTCTGCGACGCAGTCGTCGAGGTTATGGACCCGACGCCGGAGAACCCGATCATCCTGAACCTGCCCTCCACCGTCGAGATGATCACCCCGAACGTGTACGCGGACTCCATCGAGTGGATGCACCGCAACCTGAACCGCCGCGACTCCATCATCCTGTCGCTGCACCCGCACAACGACCGCGGCACCGGCGTGGCCGCCGCCGAGCTGGGCTACATGGCCGGCGCCGACCGCATCGAGGGCTGCCTGTTCGGCAACGGCGAGCGCACGGGCAACGTCTGCCTGGTCACTCTGGGCCTGAACATGCTGACCCAGGGCGTGGACCCGCAGATCGACTTCTCCGACATCGACCAGATCCGCCGCACCGTTGAGTACTGCAACCAGCTGCGCGTGCCGGAGCGCCACCCCTACGGCGGCGACCTGGTGTTCACCGCATTCTCCGGCTCCCACCAGGATGCGATTAACAAGGGCCTGGATGCCATCGCAGAGAAGATCGACCCGGACGCCACCGCCGAGGAAGTCACCCAGGAGGCCATGGTCGAGAAGACTTGGGAGGTCCCCTACCTGCCGATCGACCCGAAGGACGTTGGCCGTTCCTACGAGGCCGTGATTCGCGTGAACTCCCAGTCCGGCAAGGGCGGCGTGGCCTACATCATGAAGACCGACCACAACCTGCAGCTGCCGCGCCCGATGCAGGTGGAGTTCTCCTCCGTCGTGCAGGCCGTCACCGATGCCGAGGGTGGCGAGGTGAACCCGAAGGCCATGTGGGATATCTTCTCCGGCGAGTACCTGGACCGTGTCGCGCCGATCGAGACCATCTCCCTGACCGTCGACGGCGGCCAGAACGAAGGCGAAGAGGCCAAGGTCACCGGCCAGATCGAGTTCAACGGCGAAGGCAAGACTGTGCAGGGTCGCGGCAATGGCCCGATCAACGCATACTGCAACGCGCTGGAAGAGCTGGGCTACGACGTGGAGGTGCAGGAGTACAGTCAGCACGCCCGCACCTCGGGCGACGACGCTGAGGCCGCCGCCTACGTCCTGGCTGAGATCAACGGTGCGAAGTTCTGGGGCGTGGGCATCGCCAGCTCCATTACCTACGCTTCGCTGAAGGCGATCACCTCCGCGGTGAACCGTTCGCAGGATGCCGCCGCTGGGGTTTCCCAGGGAGTCTAGGGTCCCGGGAACCGCGCAGCCTGCCAGCGGGGCGCGGTTCCCCGCTGGGTAGTATGTAGTCCATGAACGAGAACGATCACTCGGCCGCCCCCGGCCCCGAGCACACCGGCGCGCGCCGTCCCAGGCGCCCGCGCCGCAGGGTGACTCGCCCTGCAGGTTCTCTCGCTGTTTCTTTTTCGGACGGTACTTCTTCGGACGCTAGTACTTCGGACGCCCCCTCCCCCGCCCACAACCATTCCCCCGCAGGTGCCGAGGGGCGCTCTGAGCCGGGGGCAGAGGTGTACTCCGCTCCGGTTGAAAACCCCGAGGCCCGAGCTGCCGCGGATTCCAGCGGGAGTGCCCGCGAGGACAACGACCAGTCGAGCCCCCGCGCGGAGCTCGAGTCCGCTCTGCACGACCTCCCCTCCAAGGAGGAGGCCCCCTTTGCGGCCGTGAGCATCTCCACCTCCGGCATTCACCCGAAAACCTCCCGGCTGGTGGCACTTTCCGTGGTCTTCTTCGGCCCCGGCGCGGAAGCCCCCGGCGACGCTGCACACCCCGACGAACTGCCGACCATTAACATCGGCCAGGAAATCGGCGCGCTGACGCGCCACCTCAACCCCGGCGAAGACGCCGGCCCCTGGCACCTCCACGGCTACCAGGTCAACGAGCTCTCCCAGGCGCTGGGCTTCAACTCCAGCGCGCAGCTGATCCACCAGGCCTTGGACGGGCGCACGCTCATCATGCATGAGTCCGACTACGTGTGGGGCTTCATCACCCACGAGTTCAAACTGTCGCAGCGCTCAGCGAACCGCGGCCGTCGCAGCCGTGGCCGCGGCCGCGGTCGCGGTGGTCGGCGCCAGCCAACCCCCGCGCCGGTCTCCATCATCGACACACTCGCCACCGCCCGACGCCAGGCCATCGACTCCACCGACCCCCGCCTGCGCGCCATCGTCGCCAGCTACAACCGCGCCGCCGAAGCTGCCACCACTGCTACCGACTCCACCGCTACGGCTCCCACTCCAAGCTCCAGCACCAATCCAAGCTCCACCGCCGCCGACTCCACCACCGAGCCGGCTACCAGCTCAAACGCTCCCGCAAACGCCGGCCGGTCCGCCGTGCTGGCCCCTGCGACGGCACTGCCGGAGGTGGGTGCGGTGGCGTCACTAAGTAAAAAAGACATCGACCCCGACGAGCTGCTCGAGGCGAACGCGCGCCTCACCGCCGCCCTCGCGCTCGCGCAGCAGCGCAACGGCGAGCTGACGGTGCTGGACCCTGAGGACCTCGCGGCCGATCAATTTGGGCTACGTCGTAGTGGCCTTCGTATTGACGCCGCTAACTCTCCCCGCCCATTCGTAAACCCCGGGGCGTGGAAGCGCGGGGAGCCGCTGGTCGAGGGGATGGAGTTTGTGGTCAGCCCGGATGTGGCGATCGACCCGGACGTGCTGATCGGCCAGGGTGTCGCCGCGGGACTGGCGTATAGCGAGAAGTTGAATCGTCGCAGCTCGCTGGTGGTGTGCAACGAAAACTACGAGCTGCGGGGCAAGGCGATGCACGCCGACCGGAAGAACATTCCCCTGATCCGGGACGAGGACTTCCTGGCTCTGCTGGATAACGTGCAGCCCGGCGAGAGGGAGGACGTTCCGGCGAAGCCTGGTGCGGACGCCCGCCCGCGGACCAGCGGGCTCGCCGGCCCGCGCGGCGGGTCCGGCGGCTCGGGCGGCAGGTCCAACTCCGGTGGCTCCAACTCCAACGGGCCCGGCGGTTCCGGTTCCGGCGCCAACAAATCCAATCACTCCGGTAACTCCGGCGACTCAAGCAACTCCCAAGGCCACGACCAGGGCAAAAGCCGAGGAAGCCACAGCTCAGGAGGCCAGAAGGGGAAGATCCCCGGGCCTAGCAACAAACGAAATCGTCGCAGGCGTCGGCGCCGCAAGGGCTCCGGCGGGTCCGGCGGGTCCGGCGGATCGGATAGCTCCCGCGGCAAGAATGGCTCCGGTGGATCCGGTGGCAAGAATAACGGTGGCGGCAACCGTGGCGGCAAGAGCAATTCCCACTAGCCCCATTGAGATCACTAGTCCCACCAATACCACGCCGGAACCTCCCAGCTGGCTTGCAAAGTTACGGATGTCCCAAATCTTCCACTTTCAGCAGCTAGCAAGTGTGAAGCAAAAATATGCACCCACTCTGACCTGCGCAAATAGAAAGCTATAAAAACAGAGTGGAAGATTTGGGACATTGATCCCTTTTAGTGTCGGAAATGTTGCAAACTCGCGGCAAACCTACGACGTCCGTCAGGCTGATTTGCACCCACCCGAGCCCGCGGGCGCCAATAAAAACGCTCAAACGGGCTCGGAGACTGTCCGCTCTCAATCGTCAAGCAACTCGGCAACGAGCGACTGCACGCGGGCGTCGATATCATCACGGATCAGCCGCATGCGCTCCATGCCCTCTACCCCACGCGCGGAAGGCTCGTCAGTAACCCACCGCTGAAGATTGCCTCGCGCTTCATCTGGAAGCTCGAGCTGCGCATCCTTTCCGAGAATGATCACGCGATCAACATCCCGCAGCAAAGTTGAATCAACATCCTTCGGGTGGCCGCCGGCCATATCAGCGCCGACTTCACTTATAGCTTCCACCGACTCAGCGTTTAGCTTTTCGGCTGGTTTGGTGCCAGCGGAATATATCTCAATCATCTCACCAGCATGCTTTTCGGCTAGAGCAGCAGCCATCTGCGACTTCCCGCCGTTACCTACACAAACAAAGAGAACTTTAGGTTTCGTGCTCATTTTGATTCGCTCCCTCATTAACCGAATCGTTTGGGGCTACCCGACCGAGTAGGCAGCGTCGGATCCCCGGCGAAAAGTTTCGGCCCTATCCAGAGCATGACGTAAACCAGTCCAACGAGCACCGGAATCTCGATCAGCGGGCCGACCGTTCCAGCCAGTGCCTGCGCAGAGGTCGCACCAAAAGTACCGATAGACACGGCGATGGCAAGCTCAAAGTTATTTCCCGCAGCAGTAAAAGAAACCGATGCAGACTGAGCGTAGTTCAATCCCGTTGCCTTTGAAACGACCAAGCTAATCGCAAACATGCCAGCGAAGTGGTTGCGTCCCTTAGTGTGGTGTAACGCTTGCTGATGGTGGGTCCCGGAAAGTAGTGGGCGGCCACCGCCAGTTAGCCTTTCGACTCAACTACCACATCTCACCGAAAGGCCTATGACGATGACCGCTGCACCGTATTCTATGACG
>NZ_JAKRMT010000021.1:0-32331 GCF_022346045.1 Corynebacterium sp. ACRQJ
CGGTCAGAGAGTGTGGCTGGGGAGCTCAGGGCGGGAGAGAGCAGGGTAAGTGGGGACGGGATCGTAGGAGAGCTCACTGCGCAGCTCGCTAGTGAGCCTGCTGGCGATTTGATTACCACCCCGCTTGGATACCCCCGCAAGGGGGTAGTTTTCAATCTTGATGAGTGAGAAACTGCAGGTCAATAGAGTTCACCTAAAGTTCACGTGAGCTGGTTCCGCGCATTTGAGAAATGGGCGACTTTCTACAAATTTTGCCAACAAAAGGGGTGATGATTCTTATTTTTTAAGGATGGGGGTGTTTGGGTGGAGTAATCGTTGAGGCTTCTAGGGTTTTTCGGTGGTCGGGGCAAGGGTTACCTAAGTAGGTCCCTTACAGTGATGTGATGGGAGGTGAACTCCGTTTCGATGGATCTTGTGGGGTGCTCTAAGGGTTACCTAAGGCTTATTTGGTGAACTGCGGATAAATGGTTGGTGAACTCTGGATTGAATCCGGTGCATGGCAGCGCAAGATTGTCGAACAATTCCCGGCTTCCAGGGTTTAGAGTTAGATCTCGTCACTCAGAGCCTGGGTGCACCGCGGCCCTCGCAATTCGCCGCACAGCACCCGGGGGAGGGCACCCCTTAGACCGGATTCAAACCCAAAGTCACCTGGCCGAAATCTCGCAGAACTTTTTGGCTGGCGGCGCACATTCTCGCAGCATCACCATTGCGCCCCCGCCCGTGCGACACGGAGAACATCCAGCTCGCGCACCTTTTCGGCCAGTGGCGTGCAAGAGGAGCACAAAACATGAAGAACCTGTGGAAGAACGGCGCAAGCGCAGCTGCTGCCGCCGTCATCGTCGCGGCAGCCGTCGCATCTCCCGCATCCGCTATCACCAAGGAAGAGCACTACCCGGAGACCCCGAAGCTCAACCCGACTCTGCCGATCGTCAACACCACTCACGGCAGCGATCACATCAAGGCCAACATCCTGAACCCGCACCCGGTATGCAACTCTGGTGAGGACTACCGCACCGTCGTCTACAAGGTCGACGACAAGTTCACTCCGGCTGGCACCATCTCTGCCACCAACCAGTCCAAGAACACCATCCCGCTGACGCAGGAGCTGTCCAAGACTCAGACCATCTCCATCAGCATCAAGGGTGACCGCACGGAGACCACCAGCGTCAACCTGGGTGGCGAAGGCTCCGCTAAGGACGCCAAGGGCAGCGTTGGTATCGCCTATGAGCTGGCGAAGACCATCGGCGCTGAGGCTTCCTACTCCCTGAGCTGGAATGTTGGCCAGACCGTTGGGCCGTACGACGTCCCGGCAGGCCACACCGGAGAGGCCACCTACGGCTTCCGCACCATCAACATGACCGGCACCCAGCAGTTCTGCAAGGCCAACGGCACCTGGTCCACCCCGACCCCGTGGTCCGCGCTGACCCCGATCAAGAACCAGGTCAATGTGAAGCTGTACGGCAACCCGGCTGATTCCGCCGTCCCGGCCAAGCCGGAAGACGCCGAGAAGCCTGCCGAGAAGCCGGATGAGAAGCCAGCTGACGAAGCAAAGCCGGCTGAGAAGCCCGCCGACGAGGCTTAAACCAACTTCGCTGATCCCCGCCCGCAGGCTCGAAGCTCCTCAAAACTCTCTCGCAATGCGTCTCGCAGCGCATCCCTCAACGAGTCTCGCGATGCTTGTCGCAATGCTTCGACCTGCACCTATACAAAGTAAGGAATCCCCTCACATGAAGAAGAACGCAGCTTCCCTGACCCTCGCTGCCGCTATCGGCGTGACCACCGCTTTCGCGGGCGCTGGCAACGCTTTCGCTGAAGATGCTGTCGACCCTGGCTTCAACCAGGACGTTGCCGTCGCTGAGAACGCGGACACCGCTGACGCTTCCGCTGCCGACGCTGACGAGGCTCCGGCTGACGAGGCTGAACAGCCGTCCGCTGACGAGGCTGAGAAGCCCGCCAAGGACGACGAGGCGGAGAAGCCCGCCAAGGACGAGGCTGAGCAGTCCGGCGAGAAGTACGACCTGAAGCCGGAGATCCGCGTCGCTGCTGGCAAGGCTGCTGGTTTCGCAGGCCTGGTCTCCATCTCCGCCAAGAACGTTGGCTCCGAGACCTACTACCAGGACTTCCCGGCTACCTCCTTCCGTATCGACGTGCACACCGAGAAGGGACCGAAGGGTGTTGACCGCCTGATCACCCCGGGCTGGTTCAACGGTGCATACACCCGTGACCTGGGCTTCGACAAGGAAAAGTCCGTTCGCAGCTTCGAGGTCACCCTGTCCAACCCGATCAACCCGGGTGATTCCCAGCTGCTGGCGAACCTGAACTTCGGCGACGGCAAGACCAAGCTGGGTCGCCTGGAGAACTACATCACCGTCACTCAGACCGGTCGTCTGGAAGAGGACAAGTCCACCTCTAACGACCAGAACGTCGACTCCCGTGAGGTAACCACCACCGACGTTATGCACAAGCCGACCAAGGGCCTGTTCTAGTCCGATCTCCGAACGGATCTCCGATCTGGACGGCTAGCTCCGTTTAAACGCACTAAGGCTCCCCGCGCTAGCGGGGAGCCTTAGTTTCGTTATCTAGAACCCGCTGTGCACAGTGGGTTTTGCCCGATGGCTAGACTGCTAAAGTCTTGCGAATCTTCACGAGGAGTATTCCTGTCTGGAGAATTCGTTCAGCCAAAGACAAAATGTCGGAAATGTTGCATTTCTTTTTTATCGACGCCACCTGTTCCACCTCTAAAGCCTCCTGACCAGCCCTTATGTGTAGGTGGAAATAGTTTGCAAGAACGTTTGGCAAGTTTTCCGACATTTGCCTTACGGAAGTGCAACGTTTCCGACATTCTAGGGTCGGACGAGCCGGGGCCGGGGCAGGCCGGACGAGCCGGGGCAGGGGCGGGCCGGACGAGCCGGGGATAGAGGCAGTCTGGCCTAACCGAGGCCGGGGTTCAGGCGAACCCAAATCCCGTATAGCAGAACGGCTGGAAGAACTATGGGAGAAGCTAGAAAGACGGGTGCCATCCTCAGGGAGCCTGTAATGGGGTTGTACGGTTCGGGATTGGCAGCCTGCGCTACCTGCGCAGTCTGCGGTGTGGTTGCCTCAGCCTGGGCCGGCGCAGCTACGCCCGCGGAGATCGATGTCGCTGCGATGCCTACTGCCAGGGTTTTGCGAATCTTCATGGGGAGTATTCCTTTCTGGAGAATTCGTGCAGTCAAAACCAGCCATGGGGAAGCAAGTTTCGTAAGTGATATCGATCACCGGAGCCCCAGCGTTAGCTTCCGGCGTAAGCGCTAACCCCGGTGCTGACGGTAGTAGGCGATGAGGTCGTCGGTGGAGGAGTCGCCGGCGTCACTACGCTCCTTACCAGTAACCGCAGGCAACAGCGCGTTTGCCTGCTTCTTACCGAGCTCCACACCCCACTGGTCAAAGCTGTTGATGCCCCAGATCACGCCCTGCACGAAAACAATGTGCTCGTACAGTGCGATCAGCGCACCTAGCGTCTTCGGGGTCAGCTTGTTGGCCAGGATGGTGGTGGTTGGGCGGTTGCCGGGCATCACCTTGTGCGGGATCAACTCGGGGGCCACGCCCTCCTCCTGCAGCTCCTCAGCGTTCTTGCCGAAGGCCAGCACGCGGGTCTGGGCGAAGAAATTGGACATCAACATGTCGTGCATGCTGGTGGTTCCGTCTGCAGCGACCGCATCGTCGTGCGGATTGACGAAGCCGATGAAGTCAGCCGGCACCAGGTGCGTGCCCTGGTGGAGCAGCTGGAAGAAAGCGTGCTGGCCGTTCGTGCCGGGCTCGCCCCAGTAGATCTCGCCGGATGGAACCTCCACCGGGCTGCCGTCCAGCTGCACGGACTTGCCATTGGATTCCATCGTCAGCTGCTGCAGGTAGGCGGCGAAGCGCGCCATGTCCTCGGAATACGGCAGCACCGCGTGCGACTGTGCCCCCAGGAAGTCGGTGTACCACACGCCCAGCATGCCCATCAGCACCGGAATGTTCATCTCCAGCGGCTCGGTGCGGAAGTGGTCGTCTACCTCGTGGAAGCCCTCCAGGAAGCGCATGAAGTCCTGCGGCCCAATGGCGGCCATCAGGGACAGGCCAATGGCGGAGTCCACGGAGTAGCGGCCGCCCACCCAGTCCCAGAACTCGAACATGTTCTTCGTGTCGATGCCGAAGTCCTGCACCTTCTCCGCGGCGGTGGAGACGGCCACGAAGTGCTTGGCGGTGATGTCGCGGATCGCGTCGTCTCCCTCGACGTCCACGCCCTCATCGGCGAGGTTGCGCAGTAGCCAGCGGCGCGCGGCGTGGGCGTTGGCCAGAGTCTCCGAGGTGGTGAAGGTCTTGGAGGCGATGACGAACAGCGTGGACTCGGCATCCAGCCCGTCGAGGGTGCCGGCCACGTCCGCCGGGTCGATGTTGGAGATGAAGTGCGGCGTAATGCCGGCCGTCATGTAGGGGCGCAGCGCCTGTGCGGCCATAGCCGGGCCCAGGTCGGAGCCTCCGATGCCGATGTTCACTACGTGCTTGATGGTGTGCCCGGTCACGCCCTGCCAGGAGCCGGAGCGGAGCGCCTTGGCGAAGTCGCGCATGCGGCCCAGCACTGCGTGTACATCGGCGGCCACATCCTGCGTTTCATCTGCCCCGACTGGGATGCTGAACTCCCGGTCGACCGGGATGCGCAGCGCGGTGTGCAGCACGGCACGGTCCTCGGTGGTGTTGATGTGCTCGCCGTCGAACATGGCGCTGCGGTAGTCCTCCAGGCCGCGGGCTCGGGCCAGATCCAGCAGCAGGCGCAGTCCGCGCTCGTCGATGAGGTTCTTCGACAGGTCTACGTGCAGCGGGCCTACGTTGTAGGTCATGTCGCTGGAGCGTCCCGGCTGTTCGGTGAAGAGCTCTCGCAGTTGAGTGCCGCGGGTTGCGTCGGCGTATTCGGTGAGCTTCTTCCATTCCCGTGTCTTATGTGCGGTTTCGCGTTGTTGTGGCATAGGCACAGCTGGGCTCCTTTCGTCGCTGCAATTATCACTTTCCACGGTAGTGGAAAAGGTGCAGGCGCGTGGCGGTCTGCAAGCCTGCCTTCGAAAGGCGCGTATATGTGGGTGTATGACTTCACTCAACATTCCTTCTGAATTCAGCACCACTCTTCAGGCCGCGGGGCTTTCCTTCGAGGTGCCCACGGGGTTGTTCTTAGGTGGGGCCTGGCGCTCTGGGTCTGCAGGTGAAACTATTTCGGTTATTGACGCCGCCACGGGGAAGCCTTTCGCGGATGTCGCCGCGGCAACAGAGGATGATGCGCGGGAGGCCATGGATAAGGCCGTGGAGGTTCAGGCGGACTGGGCCGAATCCACCCCGCGGGAGCGTTCCGAGCTTCTGCGTCGGCTGTTCGATCTGGTGCACGAGCACGCGGATCAGCTGGCGGCCCTGCAGTCCCTGGAGCTGGGGCGCGCGCTGCCGGATTCCAAGGGCGAGGTGACCTACGCCGCCGAGTACCTGCGCTGGTTCAGCGAGCGGGCGGCGGCTATCGCTGGCGAGTATCGCGTGGCTCCGGCGGGTAATGGACGCATCGTGACTACGCACCGTCCGGTGGGGGCGGTGCTGGCGATCACCCCGTGGAATTTCCCGCTGGCGATGGTGACCCGCAAGCTGGCTCCGGCGCTGGCGGCGGGCTGCACTGTGATTGCTAAGCCGGCGCAGCTAACCCCGCTGACGATGCTCTACTTCGCGGAGCTGGGGCGCATTGCGGGCATTCCGGATGGTGTGTTCCAGGTGCTGCCGACGTCTTCGGCGCGCCGCGTATCCGCCCTGTTGGACGACGATCGCCTGCGCAAGCTGACTTTCACAGGTTCCACGGAGGTCGGCCAGGCGCTGGCCGCCACCGCGGCGCAGAAGACGATCCGCACGTCGCTGGAGCTCGGCGGTAACGCGCCTTTCGTTGTGTTGGAGCACGCGGACGTGGACAAGGCCGTGGAGCAGGCTATTGCGGCGAAGATGCGTGGCGCGGGTCAGGTTTGTGTGGCCGCTAACCGCTTCATTGTTCACGAGTCCCTGGCTGACAAGTTCGAGGCTGGGCTGGTGCAGAAGATGAGCGAGTTCGTGATGGGGCCGGGCACCGACCCGAAGACGACGATGGGGCCGCTGGTCAGCCAGGAGCAGCGCGATGGAGTGCGTGACATGGTAGCCAAGGCCGTCGAGGAGGGGGCGCACGTTGCCCTCGGCGGTAATGAGGCCTTGGAGAAACTGGGGGAGACGCACCCCGACCTGGATCCGAATGGTTTCTGGTACCCCGCCACGGTGCTTACGGGCGTGACGCCACAGTTTGAGATCGCTAACCAGGAGATCTTCGGTCCCGTCGCGGCCGTGCAGCGCGTCTCCAGCGATGAGGAAGCCTTGAAGGTCGCTAACGATACCGTCTTCGGCCTGGCTGGCTATGTGATGGGCGAGGATATGAAGAAGACCCTGCGCTTCGCCGAGCGCATGGAGGCCGGAATGGTCGGCGTGAACCGTGGCGCGCTATCGGATGCGTCTGCTCCGTTCGGCGGAGTGAAGCAGTCCGGCCTGGGGCGCGAGGGTGGTTTCGAGGGCATCGAGGAGTACCTCGACACCGTGTATCTGGCGCTCGACGTCTAGGGTTAGGCTCGGTTAGCGCCTATTCGAGGGCGCTGAGCGTGGCCTCGTGCAGTAGGCCGTTGGTAGCTACGGCGGACCCGCCGTGCGGGCCGTCCTGGCCGTCCAGAGAGGTGAAGCGCCCGCCGGCCTCAGTGATGATCGGCGTCAGCGCCGCCAGATCCCAGAGGCTTACTTCTGGCTCGGCGGCGATGTCCACCGCGCCCTCGGCGACCAGCATGTAGGACCAGAAGTCGCCGTATCCGCGCAGGCGCCACGCGGAATCCGTCAGGTTGATCAGCTGCTCGCGCTTGCCGCAGTCCGCCCAGCCGGATAGGGAGGAAATCGCAATCGAAGAGTCCGCGACCTGCGCGACCTTCGACACCTCCAGGCGGCGGGCACCCACCGACGGCACCCCGCCGTCGGCGTTGCCAGAATTGCCAGTGCTGCCAGTGCCACCGGTGGCAGCGCTAGCCGGGGTGTTAAACAGTCGCCATGCGCCGGAGCCTTCGGCGGCCCACCAGCGGCGCCCCAGCGCAGGCGCGGAGACAACCCCCACCACGGGCTTGCCGTCCACCAGCAGGCTGATCAGCGTGGCCCACACGGGCACACCACGCACGAAGTTCTTGGTGCCGTCGATGGGGTCGATGACCCACTGACGCCCGGCAAAGGTGACGTCGCCGCCGAATTCCTCTCCCAGTAGGGCGTCCTCCGGGTGGTGTGCGGCGATGAGTTCCCGCAGTTCCTTTTCCACGGCGGTGTCTGCATCGCTTACCGGCGTGAGGTCGGGCTTCGATTCAACGCTCAGATCATTTGCCTCGAAGCGCGCCATGGTGATCGCGTCGGCCGCGTCGGCCAGCGACAGCGCCAGGGTCAGGTCATCTGCATATGGGGAAACCGAGTCCGTCATGGAACACATGATAACCCCGTGGCACATATAAAGCCACGGGAAGAATGTGACTGATGTGACTAGTGTGGCAAAGGGGGGGGGAGTAGCCTTCTCGCTAGGCTTCGCGCAGCGCCTTAACGGATTGCTCTACCGCGTCTGGCGCCCCGGCAATGAACCAGGTGGTGCCGTCTTTTTCTTCCTTCTTAGCGACGCCCCCAGCGCCCTCCACCAAAGCACGCCCAGGCAACCAGTCCCAGCTGGCTACGCTGTGCTGCATCCAGCAGCCGAGCTCGCCACCGGCCACGCACGCGAGGTCGATGGACGCAGACCCCAGCATGCGCAGCGTGGCAAACTGCGTGCTTACGGCCTTCCAGGTTTTCAGCCGGGTGGCGTCCGCAATGTCGGTGGGGTGTAGGTAGCCGCCCAGGCAGGTCAGGTCCGCGGTGGTGTTCGGCAGGCTGATCTCGGTGGCGTCACGAGTAGTAGGAATATCCGGGCCACCAAACCACGTGTAGCCCATCGCCGGGCGGTGAACGGCGCCGAACAACAGGGCGTCCGGATCATCGGGGGACCCCTCGACCAGTGCCAGGGCAGAGCACCAATAGTCCGAACCCGTAGTGAAGTTGTAGGTGCCATCTACAGGGTCGATTACCCAGGTGCGGCCGGACTTCGACTCCACGGCGGTGCCCTCCTCGCCCAGCAAGCCATCGTCGGGGCGGATGGCACGCAGTGCGTCGGCGATGAACTTCTCGGCCGCGCGATCCGCAGCGGTCACGACATCGCTGACGGACGTCTTCTGCTCCGTATCCAAGCCCGTCTGGCGCATACGCCACGCCAGGCGGCCTGCGTTATAGACCAGCGCCTGAGCCAGGTGGTGGTCGGAATCATCGACATGCGCCACGATGAACGTCTTGATGATCGCATTCAGCATGTCCTCTGGGATCGGGGAAGAAGAATCAGAACCGTTAGTAGCCATACATTCCATTGTGCATGTCGCCGGGTAGACTTGCGCATTATGCAACCGGAAGTTTCTGCAGACCTAAGCGACCTGGACGGCACCCTGACCACCATCGAGAAGGTGCTGGACCTCGACGAGCTGGGCGACCGCGCCCGCGAGCTGGAGGAAAAGTCCGCCGACCCCTCGCTGTGGGACGATCCGGACCACGCGCAGCAGGTGACTTCCGAGCTTTCCCGCGTGCAGGCGAAGCTGAAGAAGGTCACGGGGCTGCGCCAACGCCTGGATGACCTGCCGGTGCTCTACGACATGGCTGAGGAGGAAGCCGGGGACGACCCGGACGCCGCCCAGGAAGCGGTGCAGCTGGCCGATGCGGAGCGCGAGGAGCTGCGCCAGGAGATTGAATCGCTCGAGGTTACGACGATGCTGTCGGGGGAGTACGACGAGCGCGAAGCCGTGCTGAACATCCGCAGTGCCGCCGGTGGCGTGGATGCCGCCGACTGGGCAGAGATGCTGCTGCGCATGTACACCCGCTGGGCCGAAAAGGCCGGGCACAAGGTGGAGGTCTACGACATCTCCTATGCCGAGGAAGCCGGCATTAAGTCCGCGACCATCGTCATCCACGGGGAATACATGTATGGCACCCTCTCCGTGGAGCAGGGAACCCACCGCCTGGTGCGCATTTCTCCTTTCGACAACCAGGGCCGCCGCCAGACCTCGTTCGCCGAGGTGGAGGTGCTGCCAGTGGTGGAGCAGACCGACCACATCGATATTGATGAGAACGACGTGCGCGTGGACGTCTACCGCTCCTCTGGCCCCGGCGGGCAGTCGGTGAACACCACCGACTCGGCGGTGCGCCTGACCCACGTGCCCACAGGCATTGTGGTGACGTGCCAGAACGAGAAATCGCAGATTCAGAACAAGGCATCCGCCATGCGGGTGCTACAGGCGAAGTTGCTGGAGCGTAAGCGTCAAGAAGAACAGGCCGAAATGGACGCGCTAAAGGGCGACGGCTCTAACTCCTGGGGCAACCAGATGCGCAACTACGTACTGCACCCGTACCAGATGGTGAAGGATCTGCGCACGAACGTCGAGGTCAACGACCCCAGCAAGGTGCTGGATGGTGACCTCGACGGCTTCCTGGAGGCCGGCATCCGCTGGCGCATGGCGCAACAGCAGGAAGCGCAGGCCTAGCGCGCCGGGCTGCGTGCCCGGCGGTGGCTGAGCCAGGGCTGCGCGCCCGGTCAGGCTCAGCGCGCTGTGACTTACGGCGTGAGGCCGTGGATGTAGCCGAAGCGGTGCTCCGTCGTGGAGATCGCCTGCTCGAGCAGCATCGGCAGTAGCTCGCGGCGGCCATCGGGCAACACATCCTGATCCAGGATCACGGAGCCGGACTTCGCAGCGGCCTCGTAGAACTCATCCGGGGCTTCGCCCAGCGCGCGGACGCGCACGGACTGGGCGATGGCAATTTCCTCGGCAAAGTCGCGGTCGGAGGAAGTACGCATCTGCTCGCCGAGCTCGCCCCACTCGCGGGCAACCTCCGGGTTGGCGGAAATATCCAGCTCCGTGCCCGTGGCGGCGGAGGCCAGCTTCAGGCGCAGCAGGTCGCGCGGGTTGGCGCCCTCGGAAACGCGGACGCGCAGCGGCTCGAGCAACGGCTTGTAACGGAACACGTTGGACTCCACGACCAGGGCCGTCTTGTCGTGCTCCACGCCGAACTCGGTGGACATCGCGTAGGCATCCGACTCCGCGGCGCGGCGCAGCCACACGTGATCGTCCTTGGACAGGGCAGGGGAGCCCAGGCCGCGGATCTCGCGCAGCAGCTGCGTGATGTGCGTCGGCAGGGTGCCTGCGGCCAGTTCGCTCAGGTCGCCCTCGGTCCACACGCCCTGCTGGGCGACGTAGTTCGGGCCACCGGCCTTCGCACCGCTGCCCAGCGCGGAGTTCTTCCAGCCACCGAAGGACTGACGCTGCACGATAGCGCCCGTGATGCCGCGCTCCACGTAGGCGTTGCCGACCTCCACGCGCTCGCGCCAGTATGCGGTTTCTTCCACGTCGATGGTGTGGATACCGCCGGTCAGGCCGAAGCCCGTGGAGTTCTGCCACTCGATGGCCTCGTCCAGGGTCTCGGCGTGCATAATGCCCGCCACCGGGCCGAAGCACTCGTGGGTGTGGAACCAGCTGCCCGGCTTCACATTATCGCGCAGGCCAGGGGACCACAGGGTGCCCTCGTCGTTGAGCTTGCGGGGCTTGACCAGCCACTTCTCGCCCTTGTCCAGCTCGGTCAAGCCGCGCAGCAGCTTGTCGCCTGGCTCCTCGATCACACCGTTCATGAAGGTGGAAATGTCGGAGCCCGGGCCGACCTTCATGGAACGCACAGCATCGACCAGCTGGTTGATGAAGCGCTTGGACTTGCCGATCGAGCCGACCGTGATGATCAGCGAGGCGGCGGAGCACTTCTGGCCCGCGTGGCCATACGCAGACTTGAAGATGTCCGCCACCGCCAGGTCCGGATCCGCCGCCGGGGTAACGATGATCGCGTTCTTGCCGGAGGTCTCCGCGTTAATGACCATGCGCGGCTTCCAGCCACGGAACAGCTTCGCGGTCTCGGAGGCGCCGGTGAGGATCACGGACTCGACATCCGGGTGGCTCACCAGGCGCTTGCCGGCCTCGGCTTCGTCGGCGTTGACTAGCTGCACCAGATCCTCGGAGATGCCGGCCTCGCGCAGAATGCCCATGAAGACCTCCGCGATGCGCAGCACCTGCGGAGCGGGCTTGATGATCGCGCAGGAACCGGCAGCCAGCGCGGCGAAAACGCCGCCCAGCGGGATGGCGATAGGGAAGTTCCACGGCGGGGTGATCACCACGGACTTGTACGGGGTAAACACCGAGCCGCGCACGTGGTCCAGCTGGCGGGCACTCTCCGCGTAGTAGCGGGCGAAGTCGATGGCCTCGGAAACCTCGGGGTCGGTCTCGGCGACGGTCTTACCCGCCTCGAATACTGCAGCCGAGATCAGCTTCGAACGATTGTTGGCCAGCGCATCCGCCGCCTGGTCCAACAGCTCTGCACGCTCCGCGCCGGACTTCTGCGACCACTTCTCGGAAGCCCCGCGGCAACGGGCGACGGCGGCGTCAATAACCGCAGGGTCAGTTACCTCCGGGGTCTGAGCGGGGCCAGGATCGCTCGACGGATCGACGATCTGCAGCGCCCACTCGCGGTTGGCGGGCAGCGTTGGGTCGGTGTCGGGCTCGTTGACGAAGTTGCCGGGCAGGCCGTCGGACTGGCAGCCCTTCTTCTCGGCCTCTTCCTCCAGACGGTTCTGGGTGCGACGCGAACCGGCGAAGGTCTCCCAACGGTCGCGCACGGAGTTGCGGAATCGCAGCTCCTGCCCCTGCATCGGGGTCATACCGGTGACGTCGGTCTCGTCATCCTCCGGGGTGAACAGCGCGTAGAGGAAGTTCTGCTTCGCACCGTTTTCCTCCAGGCGGCGCACCAGGTAGCTGATGGCTACGTCGAAGTCTTCCTTCTTGACCACCGGGGTGTACAGAATCATGTTGCCGGCGACGTCGCGCACGGCCTCGGACTGTGCGGGGGACATGCCCTGCAGCATCTCCACGTCCAGCTGGTGCTCGACATTGCGGGCAACGGAGAGCTCGTGGGCGAGTGCCAGGTGGTACAGGTTGTGCGAAGCCACGCCGATGCGCAGGTTATCCGCGTGCTCGGGCTGCAGCACCCAATCCAGCAGGCGGATGTAGTTGGCATCCACCTCCGCCTTCGTCAGGTAGGGAGCCTGCGGCCAGTCGTGAACCTCGGAATCCACGCGCTCCATGGAAAGGTTGGCGCCCTTCACCAGGCGCACCTTGATCTTGGCACCGCCTTTGGCACGGCGCTGCGCGGCGAACTCCGCCAGCTCCTGCAGCGCGTCGAAGGTGTCGGGCAGGTAGGCCTGCAGCACGATGCCGGCCTCAAGGCTCTGGAACTCTTCCTCGTCCAGCAGCTCGGTGAACAGCTTAAGGGTCAGGTGGAGGTCCTTGTACTCCTCCATGTCCAGGTTGATGAAGGGGTGCGGGTCGCGCTTCATGGCCTGGCGGTACAGCGGGCGCAGGCGATCCTTCAGGCGTTCGATGGAGCCCTCGAAGTCCCAGTGGTTCAACTGGCTGACCACGGAGGAAGCCTTGACGGAAACGTAGTCCACCCGCGGGTTCTTCAGCAGGTCGAGGGTGTTATCCAGGCGTCGCTGTGCCTCGGCCTCGCCGAGCACGGCCTCGCCCAGCAGGTTCAGGTTCAGCTGGAAGCCCTTGTCGCGGTAGTCGTCCAGCATGCGATCCAGCGCCTTGGATTCCGCATCCAGCACCAGGTGGCCGACGGTGGCGCGCAGGTAGGAGCGCGCGATCGGCATGACGATGTTCGGCAGCAGTGGCGCTGCGATGGAACCGGCGGTAACCAGGATGGAATCGACCAGGCTCATGAACCCCGGCACTGGCTCGGTGCGCTTAAACGGGTTGGCGATCTTGGCAAACTCCTTGGCCGAAACGTGGTTGTCCTCGGGGCGGGCCACGCGGTCGACGAAGGCGAAGGTGAACTCCACGCCGTCGGGATCGTGCACCATGTCTGCCAACTGCTTCGTGGAAGCGGAAGTCTCTTCGACCTCCAGCCACTGCTCGGCGCGGTGAATGGCCTTGGTGACCACCGCTTCGACATCGGAGCTATTGGGTAAAGGAGTATTAGCCTGGCTGTTCAACGCCGACCTCAATTCTTAGATCGTTGGCCAAGGCGCAATGTGGAACCCTGGCCAAGCGGTGTGCAGGGGTACATTTTCCACACTAACGATAAGGCTTGGGCAGGGCTACCACGGGGGCTGAACCTGTGCTGTGCGCCAGCGCAGTGCAGAGCCAGCGCTGGGGCTAGGGAGCTACGGCGCCGGGTAGTCCATCGGCGTGCCAGGGCCGAGCGGCAGGCCGACCATCCACCAGAGGGCGAAGAACAGGAACCAGCCCACCAGCATGGCGACGGCGTACGGCAACGTCAGCGACATCAGCGTTCCGATGCCTGCCTTCTTGTAGTAGCGCTGCAGGAAGGTCAGGGCCAGGGCGAAGTACGGGCTCATCGGGGTGATGATGTTCGACGGCGAGTCGCCGATACGGAACAGCATCTGGGTGACCTCGGGGGAGAAGCCGACGTACATGAACATCGGCACGACGATCGGTGCCATCAGCGCCCATTGGGCGGAACCAGAAGTAATGAAGAGGTTCACCAGTGCCACCAGGATCACGAAGGCGCCGAAGAGCAGCAGCGGCGGCAGGTCGGCCTTCTGCAGCAGCTCCGAGCCCTTAATGGCGGTCCAGGAACCCAGGTTGGAAGCCGTGAACCAGGCGAGGAACTGCGATACGGCGAAGAACAGCACCATCATCGGCAGCAGGGTCTTCAGGCCGCGCGCCATGAACTCCGGAACGTCGCTGGCCTTCGTGATGGACTTGATGCCCAGGCCGTAGACCAGGCCGAGGATCAGGAAGGATGCGCCGATAGGCACGGCCACTGCGGTGATCAGCGGGCTGGACATCACTTCGCCGCCTTCGCCCTGTAGCGGCGACCCCGGAACGAACAGCAGCGCGAAGTAGATGGCCGTCATGATGACGGCGACGATGGCGGTGTTCTGCAGTGCACGCCATTCATCGGTATCGAGTTTCAGAGCAGCGGTGATCTTTTCCTGCGGTACGTCTCCGGCGAGCTCGTCATCGCCGTCGCGGCCGGTGTTGAAGGTGACCTCCGAGTAGTCGATCTCGTCGTGGTCGACAAGGTCCAGGGCGCGCTTTTTCATGTACAGCTCCGTCACCGCCGTGATGATCAGCGCCAACACGATCGCGCTGGCAGCTACGAAGAAGTAGTTGGCCAGCGGGGAGACGAAGTATTCGTCGTCCACGATGTGAGCTGCCGAGGTGGAAATGCCACCCAGCAGCACATCGGTGATGTTCAGCACCAGTGAGGAGTTGAACCCGGCGGAGGAGGCGGCGAAGGCCACCATCGCGCCGACGATCGGGGAGCGCCCCACTGCGCGGAAGGCCACTGCACCCAGCGGAATGAGGATCACGTACACGGCGTCCGAGGCCACGGAGCCCGTCACGCCCGCAAGCGCCACGACGAATGTCAGAGTTTTCGGCCCGACCCTAGAGACGGTTGCGCGTACCACCGCGCTAATCAGACCGGAATGCTCTGCCACGGCCACGCCCAGCATGACCGTAATAATCAGACCCAGCGGTGGGAAGGTTACGTAGTTGTCCACCACGCCTGAAAGGATCTCCTTGAGCCCCTCGGAGCTCAGCAGGTTGACGATCTCTACCGGCTCGCCGGTTTCCGGGTCTGTGGCGCTGAGGCCCATCTTGTTGAAGATGTAGCTGGAGACGAGCACCAGCCCGCCGAGTATGACGAATAGCCAAAACGGGTCGGGGAGTTTGTTGCCAACTTTCTCGATGAATCCGAGGAAGCCCCCGGGCTGATTGCTTTTTGTAGTTTCTTTTTTAGTCTTCGTGTCGCTCATGGGCTTTTCTCTTCTTGACGCCTAACTCTTCAACTGGGTTGGGTTGCGACTTTACATTCTGGGGTGCATCGAAACAGCAGAAGTCCAGAATCAACCAAGCCACATGAAGCTACAGAAGTAACAACAGTCACTCTGGACTATCTTTGCCCCACTAGTTTCGCTACACTGTGTGCTCGTGATCACCTTCGAGAATGTAACCAAGAGCTATCTGTCTTCCGGGCGGCCGGCCCTGGACAACATCACCCTGGACATCGAAAAGGGCGAGTTCGTCTTCCTTATCGGCCCCTCCGGCTCCGGTAAGTCCACGTTTCTGCAGCTCATCTTGCGCGAGGAAAAGCTGGATTCCGGAGATCTGCACGTCGCCGGCTACCACGTGAACAAGATCAAGGGGCGGGATGTGCCGAAGCTGCGCCAGCGCATCGGCTATGTCTTCCAGGACTTCCGCCTGCTGCCGAAGAAGACTGTCTTCGACAACGTTGCCTTCGCCCTCGAGGTCATTGGCAAGAAGCGCGCAGAAATTCAGCACTTGGTGCCTGCCGCGTTGAAGACCGTTGGCCTCGACGGAAAGGAAAACCGCTTCCCGCACGAGCTGTCAGGTGGCGAACAGCAGCGCGTGGCGATCGCGCGGGCGTCAGTAAATAAGCCTTTGGTCCTGCTGGCGGACGAGCCGACAGGCAACCTGGACCCCGATACTTCATCAGAGATCATGATGCTGCTCAACCGCATTAACCAGAACGGTACGACCGTGGTGATGTCCACCCACGACGATGTGGCGGTGGACTCCATGCGTAAGCGCGTGATCGAGCTGTCGAAGGGCAAGCTCGTGCGCGATGACGAGCTCGGTATGTACGGCGTGGGCCACTAATACGGAACTGTACGGATCAGTAGGGAACAGTAGGGAAACATTAATGAAGACCAACTTTGTGTTCCGCGAGGCGTTTTCGGGTCTGCGCCGCAACATGACGATGACGATCGCGATGATCATCACCACCTCCATCGCGCTGGCGCTGCTGGCCACCGGCTTTTTGCTGAGTGCGATGACGGAGCGGACGAAGGATATCTACTTCGACCGTATCGAGGTGATGGTGCAGCTCGACGACGAGATTTCGAGCTCCGACCCAACGTGTGCCTCCCCGGAGTGCTCCGAGATTAAGCAGCAGTTGGAGGGCGACGAGGCGGTGAAGTCCGTGACCTTCCGTAACAAGGAGCAGTCCTACGAGCGATTCGTGGAGCTTTTCGGCGAGTCCGACCCGCAGCTAGTAGAGCAGACAGAGAAGGACGCGCTGCCCGCCGCCTTCCACGTGCGCCTGGCCGATCCCGAGAACTCCGGTCCCATCGACGCGCTGCGGGACAACCCGGCGGTGACGAACATCGTGGACCAGGGCGACAACCTGGAGGCTGCGATGCGCAACCTGGACTCCATCCGCAACGCCTCCTTTATCGTGGCCGCGGTCCAGGCCATCGCCGCGATCTTCCTGATCATGAACATGGTGCAGATCACCGCGTACTCGCGCCGCAGTGAGATCAGCATTATGCGTATGGTCGGCGCTTCGCGCTGGTACACCCAGGCTCCGTTCGTCCTGGAGGCCATGATGGCCGCCCTGATCGGTGCAGTGCTGGCGGTAGGCGGCATGTTCGCCGCGAAGATTCTGGTGGTCGACCGCGCCCTGAAGGCCGTGTACGACCAGCAGCTGGTGGCGCGCGTGACGAACAGCGACCTGTGGTTGGCTGCGCCGTTTGTGGTGCTGGTCGGTGTGGTCGTCGCGGCTATCACCGCGCAGGTTACCTTGCGCTGGTACGTGAAGAACTAGCGCTGCGCTTGCGCTAGGCCAGCGCTGCAATAGCGCTTTAAAGCATTTTCGCTCGGGGAGCGCCCGGTGGTAGTGTGTGGCTGTCATGGCAGCAAAAAAGAGCACTCCCACCGATTCGGGGAAATCGAAGGGGAAGAAGAATAAGGCCCAGAAGGGCGCAGGTCAGAAGGGGACTGGCCAGATCGTCGTTGCCACCAACCGCAAGGCGCGCCACGATTACCACATCATCGATACCTACGAGTGCGGTGTGGTGCTGGTGGGTACGGAAGTTAAATCTTTGCGGGAGGGCAAGGCTTCTCTCGTTGACGCCTACGCCACCATTGATGAAGGCGAGGTCTGGCTGCGCGGACTTCATATCCCGGAGTACTCCATGGGGCACTGGACGAACCACAGCCCCCGCCGTACCCGCAAGCTGCTGTTGCACCGCCGGGAGATCGACTCGCTTATGGGCAAGGTACGCGACGGAAACAACACTTTGGTTCCGCTGCAGCTGTACTTCGTTGCCGGCAAGTTGAAGGTCGAGCTGGCGCTGGCGCGCGGTAAGCAGGAATACGACAAGCGCCAGGACATCAAACGCCGTACAGAAGAGCGTGAGATCACGCGCGAGATGGGTCGGCGAATCAAGGGGATCCAGGGCTAGGGTGCGGTAACACATAGGGGACCTCTATTGAACGGGGGGTTTGTGCTTTGATACTTTCGGGCGTGTGAAAAATGACGACGTCGAGCATTGGTCCCTTAAGCATCCCGAGTTCGGGCTGCTTGAGCTCTTTATCGGCGAGCCGGATGCACTGCGGAGAATCGACCCGGACTTCCCCGCGTCCGATAAGAAAACCGACGCGGAAAACAGCGCCGAGCCGGAGGCGGAAGAGGTAACTGAAGCTGCCGCGGGGGACGAGGGGGCGTCCACAAAAGAAGACAGCGAGAAGCTCCACAAGAAGCTGACGGAGAAACTAGACGACCTTGATAAGAACCGTCAGCTGCTCGTGCGTCGCGACGGGGTAACTATCGCGAGGTACAAGAGCCTCGAGAATCAAAAGATTGACCTGGGCAAAAGCGAGGCGACGGTTAAGGCTGGGAAGTACGGCGGTGAGATGACGCTCAGCGCGCCGTACCTGGGGTGGACGTCGAACTTCCTTGATAGCTGGATGATCGAGGTCAAGGTGAAGGACGACGAAGGGGTGGTGGTCTTCGACCCGCCTGAAGGTTCGCGGGCGGCGAAGCGCTGGGAGGCGATGGAGGAGTCGCCGTTCAAACGTTGGTTCTACCCGCTGATTACCGGCCTGGGGAAGGGCGGTTGGGCGCTGGCTGTGATCGTGCTGGGGCCGTTGGTTTCCAAGCTGATTGCATGGCTGCTGAGCTTCCTGCCGGACTGGGAAATCAACATTCCGTGGCCAGAGATCAACTTGCCGTCGATCCCTTGGCCGGACATTAACTTGCCTTCCATTCCATGGCCGGACATCAACCTTCCCTCGATTCCTTGGCCGGACTGGCACATGCCCGAATGGATGGAGCCGATTCTGCGCGTAATGGCTTTTATGGCGGATTACAGCAAGGTATGGGTGCCAGTGGTGATCGGCATTGCGGTCGGCCTGATGGCGGTGAAGAACAACAAGAAGTCCAAGGAGCGCAAGGCGAAGTGGCAAGACGAGCAGACGGATTCTTGAATCAGCGCCACACGCGGGTGTAAGGTTAGATTTCCTGTTGTACAAGCGTTTCCGCAGCAGGAATCACGGGGTTGATTTGGTTTCGACTTTGTGCATTGAGCCAGGGGAAGCGTGCCGGTGAAGGCAGACGACCACCGATTTTAAGCGTCGCTGCGAATTTATAAGCGCCGAGAATACTCAGCGCGACTACGCCCTCGCTGCCTAATTACAGCGACCGCGTGTCTGTCAGCCCGGGGATGTCCCTGACCCGGTAGCTGGCATCGACTTAAGGGACTTGCTGCACGGCTTTGTTGCTTGGGCCGTGTGGGACACCTTTCGAGCAACTGGGCCCATCATCCAGGCTGGTTCGTGAGCGCTGGAGGGTCGAGCAGAGGTCACGTGCGAACTGCGCACGGAGAAGCCCTGGCGAGGTCGCAAAGGACCCGGGTTCAATTCCCGGCAACTCCACCAAAAGCAGTACCCCAGCTCAGGAATGAGCCGGGGGTTTTGCTGTGTTCAATTAACGAGTTGGAATTGGAATGCCATCCGCTTTCAGATATTTAGGGAGAAAGCCATAATGTGCCTCCCAAACATGGTGCTGGTTTAGTTTAGTGTGCAGGGGGTTACCAGTTGCGACCCTTCGATCTAGGGCAACCGCGTATCGTTCAGCGGCTAGCTTAGAAGTGAACGCCCCCACTAGTTCTGGATCAAAATCGTCTGCTCTTCTTTCTTCCTCCTGGGCAGGTCCAGATCGGAAAACCAGAAAGATTACGTCGGACGGAAGTTTTCTGAGTAGGGTCTTATACCAGTCTTTAATGGTTACTTCTTCAATCCAGCAGCTGTACATTTTTGATTCTACATATTCGGCCATTGCGTCTGCTTGTTTTCGATTACGTGCAACACCGACGAAGTCTTCTTGAAGAGTTTCCTTTTGGTGAGAGAAGAGTGCGAACGCGCTCGGGTAGGCAGCTTTAAGCATGGGGTCTCCTCAGGCTCTACAGGCAGCGCGAATTGCATGAGTATTGATAGCGGAATTATAGATTCCATCGTTGGAGGGGGTGGCTGAATCAAGGAGAGGGGTGGGGGCTGATCGGTTAGACTTGCCCGCATGGCAGCGCCCGAGACACAACCGCAACCCAGCTGGCACTTTGCCGGAACCTTCCGGCCGTATCAACAGCGCATCCTCGAACGCTTCGACGACCTGAAACAGGATCACCGCATCCACATCGTCGCCGCTCCCGGGTCGGGCAAAACGATTCTCGGACTGGAACTCATCTGCCGTCTCGACCAGCCAGCCCTGATCCTGGCTCCCACAATCACCATCCGCGACCAGTGGATCGATCGTTTCGCAGCGCACTTTCAACACAACGGCGCATCGAACCCGCGGGGGTGGTGTTCCACCTCGCTGCACAATCCAGCCTTCCTGACGGTCATCACCTACCAGGCGCTGTACTCCGCATACACCCAGGCGCTCGACGAGGAAACGGGAGAGGACTTCGCGGACCTTAACATCCTGGACGCAGTACGCGACATCGGAACGGTGTGCCTCGACGAAGCGCACCATCTGCGATCCCAGTGGCACCGCGCCCTGACAGCCTTCATGAACCAGCTGGACCACCGAAAAGCAGAGCTCAACACCATCGCGCTCACGGCCACCCCGCCGTATGATTCTACCCCCAGCGAATGGCAACGCTACGAGCAGCTATGCGGCCCTATCGACGAGGAAATCTTCGCCCCGGAACTGGTCGCCGCCGGTAATCTGTGCCCGCATCAGGATTACGTCTACGTTACGAAGCCCAGCCAGGAAGAAGAGCAGGAAATCGCCGAGCTGCGTCGGCGTGGTAACGAAGTGTTGGTAGACCTGCAGCGTCAGGGCATCTTGGCCCAATTGGCGGAGGATCTCGGCCGGCTCACGGATGAACAGTTACAGGTGGCCCTCGACGACGAGGAGAATTTCTATGCCCTCAAAATCCTTCTTGCTGCTGCTGGGTACCCGATTGCGCCGCATATCCAGGCGATACTCAGCGAAAAGCGCCCGGAACTCGCCGGCGAGCTGGGGCTGCAGTTCGTCATCGATCACCCCGACTTCTTCCGCGCCAGCTCGACGGTGGCCTCCTCTCTGCGGGCCAACAACCTGCTGAACAAGGGGAGGATCTCCGTCACGGGAGAGAAGCAGGTCAATCGCATCCTCACCCACTCCGCGGGCAAAATCCGCGCCGTCAGTGACATCGCCGAAGAGGAAGTCTCCGCGATGTCTGAAAGCCTGCGTATGGTGATCCTCGCGGATTACGTCCAGCGGGATTACCTGTCCAGCGTGGGCAGCGACGATGCCCTAGTCCACGTGGGCGTCATCCCAATCTTTGAAGCACTGCGACGGCGCGTAGGAGGTACCGCAAGAATCGCCGCCATCAGCGGCTCTGTAATCGTCATCCCGCGCTCGGCGCTGGACGATGTGAAACGCTTTGCAGAGGACCTCGACGGGGAAGTTACCGCCGCCAAAGACCTCAACGATGAGTATGTGGAAGTGCGCTTTTCCGGTGGCACGCGGGTATCCGTGCCCGCCATTACCCGCGCCTTTCAGGAAGGGCTGTTCACGATCCTGGTGGGCACCGCCGCCCTGCTGGGGGAGGGGTGGGATTCACCGTGCGCCAACGCGCTCATCATCGCCAGCTCCGTGCGGGCGTTTATGCTGACCAACCAGATGCGCGGCCGGGCGATCCGGGTGGATCCCGCCGTCCCGGATAAGACCGCGAATATCTGGCACATCGCAACGTGTGAACCGGGCCAAGGTTCCGGGCGCGGGAAGTGGCTCGACCAGGTGGCACAGAGCGGGGCACAGGCGCTGAACGTCGGTACAGGGGAGTCCCTGGACGTGCTGGGCTCGCACGACGTGCGTTCGCTGCAGAAGCGCTTCGAGGCCTTCGTCGCGCCGCGCGCCGATGCGCCGGTGATCGAGAACGGGTTTGATCGCTGCTTCGCCGAGCCACCCCTGCGCGCCTATCGCAGCATCGATGCCGCCAACGAACAGATGCTGGCCCGGGCCTTCCGGCGGGATCTCATGCGCAACCAGTGGCTAGAAGCCCTAGGCATGGGGAATGTGCCGGATGGCCAGCCCTACGAGATGCAGTTCCGCATCGATGTCGAAAAGCCCGCATCGGCCGGGGTGGTGCCTTACCTGGACGTTATCTTGGGCTACATCTTCTTCCTCGCGGTCATGTTCGGCCTGGCAGTGGGGCGCGTTCTTCCGCACCTCCCGGTCGGGGGCCAATGGCTGGCGTTCGGGGTGCTTGCGCTGCTCGGCGGTGCGGCGGCACTGATGCGCACCCGGAAGGTCCAACAACTGACGGATACCAGCAAGCGCCTGAAAGCCGAGGCCACGGCTCTGGCACGCACGCTGAGCACCCTCGGCTTGATCGAAACCCGCAACCTCGTGGCCATCGTCGACGAAGGCGCCATCGGGGCGAATGTGCGCCTGTCCGGCGGGACCTTCGCCGAAAGGAAGCTTTTTGCGGACGCCATGACCCAGCTGTCCGGGGAAGTCCGCAACGCGCGCTACCTCATCGCGCCCGCGCATCAAGTCCGCATCCGCGGCATCTTTTGTGCCCAGTCGGTGCCCGACGTGCTCGGCACGCGCCGGGAGAACGTGGATGAATTCTTGAGCCAACTCCAGCGCGTAGGCCTGCCGATGCGGGCGGTGTACACCCGCAGCCAGGAGGGCCGGAACTTCCTCTTGCAGGCGCGCAAGCTCAGCGGGGTCAATATTGCGGCTCGTTTGGCTGGCCAGACGCGGCGCTACGAGAAGCAGTCACCGTTGGAATTTCCTATTGTCTGACCTCTCACACTATTCTAAGGTGCATGAATGCAGTCCTAGTCGCCGTCGTCGTCATGCTGGCCCTCGCCCTGCTTCGGGTGCATGTGGTTCTGGCGCTTTTCATCGGAGCTATCGTCGGTGGTCTCCTCAGCGGCCTTGGCCTTGATGCCACGATGGTGGCCTTCCAGGAAGGCCTCTCCGGCGGCGCGAAAATCGCGCTGAGCTATGCCCTGCTCGGTGCCTTTGCGATGGCCGTCGCCAGCGCGGGACTGCCCAAGCTTCTGGCGGACTCTCTGCTGGGGAAACTGGGCGTCACTAACGAAGAAACAAAGAGCCGCGCCGCTGCTGTAACGAAATGGCTGATGCTGGCCGGCATCCTCGCGATGGCCGTGATGAGCCAGAACCTCATCCCCGTGCACATCGCGTTCATTCCGCTGATCATCCCGCCGCTGCTGAGCGTTTTCAACAAGCTGCAGCTGGACCGCCGTCTGGTCACCTGTATCCTGACGTTCGGCCTTATCACCACGTACATGTGGATCCCGCTGGGCTTCGGCTCGATCTTCCTGAACGATATCCTGCTGGGCAATATCGATAACGCGGGCATGAGCACCGATGGCATCAACGTGATGAAGGCCATGGGCATCCCGGCGTTGGGCATGTTCTTGGGTCTACTCATTGCGGTTTTCATTACCTACCGCAAGCCACGCGAGTACGAGGAGCACCCGATTACAGAGACGGATAAGGACTCGTCGGGGGAAATCTCGCGCTACAAGATCATCGTCTCCGTTGTCGCGATCATTGCCACCTTTGCCGTGCAGGTCGTTATGCAGGCGATGGACATGGAGGCCGATTCGCTGCTGGTTGGTGCCCTGGTTGGTCTGACGATTTTCATGGGCACCGGCGCGGTCGATTGGAAGAAGGCCGACGATGTCTTCACCGCCGGTATGCGCATGATGGCTCTGATCGGCTTCATCATGATCACCGCCCAGGGCTTCGCCGCGGTCATGCAGGCCACCGGTGAGGTCGAAAGCCTGGTCAACACCTCCGCCGACCTGTTCGCGGGTAACAAGGCCGCCGCCACCCTGGTGATGCTGCTGGTCGGCCTGGTGGTCACCATGGGCATCGGCTCGAGCTTCTCCACCCTGCCGATTGTCGCAACGATCTACGTGCCTTTGTGCGCATCGATGGGCTTCTCGCCGCTCGCCACCGTGGCGATTGTGGGTACTGCGGGTGCTCTTGGTGACGCCGGTTCCCCGGCCTCCGACTCGACCCTAGGCCCCACGTCGGGTCTGAACGCGGATGGCCAGCACGACCACATCCGGGATTCCGTGATCCCGACGTTCCTGCACTTTAATATTCCGCTGCTGATCGCCGGCTGGATCGCGGCGATGGTTCTGTAGCTGCTAGAACTCACCAGCAGGTAGGGCGCTGGTATATAGGGGGCATCAAAGGGGAGGGGCGCTAATAGCGCACCACCAGGTTGCGTGCGTCCGTCGACCCCAGCAGGATCTCCGGCGCCAGGCCGAAGTTGGTCCAGCGGGTACGGCTGGCCCAGTCCAGGGCTTCCTCTCCCATGTTGTGGCGGAAGTTCACCGCAATGCCGTCGGAGTAGAAGCGCAGCTGGGTGGCTCCGGTGGGCCAGTTCTTCGCCGCGGGGGTTTCCAGGAATACTGCGTGGGTATCGACGTCCGGCTTATCTCGATGAGCGCGGTGAGTGTGGCCGGCCAGCACCAACTTCACGCCCGGCGCCGCTTGGATCATCTTCTGCAGCCGGATCAGATCCGGGTCACGCAGAATAAAAGCAGGTCCGGCTGCGTTCGACCAGCCGGCCTCGCGCGTCATGGGGTGGTGCAGCAGAAGCACGGTTGGCTTGTTCGGATCGCGGCGCAAGAAGCCTTCGATCTGCCGGAATTGCTGTGGCTCGATCCGTCCGCCGGATTTATCTAGCTCCGTGGAATCAATGCCGATCACGCGCACGCCTGCGGGCTCTAGATCCATCATCCAGGCCTGTTGTCGCGGCTCGAAGACGTCACCGAAGGGGTCGAAGTGCTCCTTGCCGTAAGGAGAAGCGGTTTCGTAACCGGAGGTGTCGTCGGCTTTGTGCGGCCGGTCGTGATTGCCACGGGTTACGCGCCATGTGCCGGAGAACGTATCCAACATTTCCTTGGCACGCCGTACCTCGGCCGGGCGGGCTTCACTCGTGACATCGCCATTGACAAACAGGTGTGTAGCGCCACAATCCTCAGCGGTCTTAATGACCGCATCCAGGCACACCTCCGGGTAGGGTGCGGATTTCGGGTTGGGTACCGCCGGCGGTGGAAAGCCATCGAACCACAGGCCATCCTGAGCCTCACCCATGTGCACATCGTTCGCCACGACCACGGTCTGCAGTACCTCGCCGGACAGTCTAGGCAAGGTTGTGAACTCTTTCTTCTTTTCCTGGAAGTAGTTGTGAGTCGCGTTGGCTTCGATGCCATGGGAGGAGGCGCTGAAGCGATACTTGGTCTCCGGTTTTAGGCCTTCGATAGTCATGATGTGGAAGAAGGTGTTCTTCTCCGAGCGCACGACCTTCGTATCTTGGGGGTTATCTTCCGGCCATACGCGCAGCGTGCCTTCGGTCGGCATGCCCACAGGGCGCTCGGCGATGCTCACCTTTGCGTCCCACGTCAGCCAGCTAATCGTCACTGAATCCTCCGTGACAGTGACTACCTGCAGGTCACCGGCAAGGAAAGCGCCGTTGGGGCCGGTGCCCTTGTGCCCCATAACCCAGCCGGTCTCGGAGCTGCCGATGTTGCTTGGGGTGAAGCTCGCCGACCCCGCCAAGCTTGGAGTATTAGCGGATCCCAGGGCTGAACTCCCGGCTAACCCACTGCCCGACAGGCTGGAACCGCCTGTGCCTGGTGCCGCACCGGCCTTCGCAAGCGGCCCTACCACGAAGGCTGCAGAACCGGCGCTGAAGCCTAGTGCTTTGAAGAATCGGCGTCGAGAGAAAATACCTTTATTACCCATAAAGGCAAAGGGTAAAAGGTGCGCGTGACCAGCAACCAGCCTAAAAGCAGCGGGTAAGGAAAGGTCGGGCGAATAGTGGGTTAACGGCCAACACCGTACCTAGTTAATCTTCTGCTCGTGGCCCGCCCACGCTTCCTCGCGCAGTTCGTTCTTGCGGACCTTACCCGTGGAGGTGCGAGGCAGCTCGTCGAGAATGCGCACGTCACGCGGCACCTTGTAGCCGGCGATGTGCGCGCGGCAGTAGGCGATCACGGCCTCTTCCAAAGCGGATTCGTCTCCGCCGCGGGCCTCCGGGCGCAGGGTCACGTATGCGCGCGGACGCTCGCCCCACTTCTCATCTGGTACACCGATGACTGCACAGTCGGAGATATCCGGGTGGCTGATAACGGCCTGCTCGACCTCGATGGTGGAGATGTTTTCGCCGCCGGAAACTACCACATCCTTGGCACGATCCATCAGCTGGATATAGCCGTTGGGGTGCATTACTCCGAGGTCACCAGTGTGGAACCAGCCGCCACGGAAGGCGTGGGCGGTGGCTTCCTCGTCCTTGAAGTAGCCGGCCATGATGCCGTTGCCGGTCAGAATGATCTCGCCCAGGGTTGCGCCGTCGGCGGGCACGTCTACCAGCGCTTCGTCTAGGTGTTCGGTCGGCTGGATTACGCGCACGTCCTCGTTGGTAATGGAGGCCACGCCCTGGCGCGCCTTCAGAACCGCGCGGCGGCGAACCGTCATGTCCGCCCATTCGGGCTGTGTCTCGCAGACGGTGAAAGGCCCGTAGCTCTCGGTCAGGCCGTACACGTGGGTGACCTCCACTCCGATGTTCTCGCAACGGGTGATGGTCGTTGGGCTCGGCGGCGCGCCCGCGGTGGTGACGCGCAGGTTCGTCACGCGGCGCTTGTTTTCGTCATCTACCAGTGTGTTGAGCACTGCTGGGGCGCCGCACATGGCAGTCACACCTTCGGTGCGGATTAGTTCCCACATCTCTGGGCCGCGCACCGCGCGCAGCGCCACCTGGGTTGCGCTGACAGCCATCGCCGCCCAGCCTGTGCACCAGCCGGAGCAGTGGAACATCGGCAGCGTCCACAGGTACACGGTGTCGTGGCTGAAATGCTGCGTGTGCGCCTGCCCCAGCGCGTTCAGGTATGCGCCGCGGTGGGTGTAGATCACGCCCTTCGGCTTGCCGGTGGTGCCGGAGGTGTAGTTGATCGCGATGGTTTCGTTCTCGTCGTGCACGCGGTATGGCAGTGACTCTTTGTCGCGGTGCCCGGCCAGGTAGTCGCTAAAGGTCTTTACTAATGACGCCCCCTGCGCGTCAGCAGCCTCGTTGTCAATCGGGGGCTCTACGCCGTCCTTGTCGGCGATATAAACGGCCCGGCGCAGGTTTCGTTCGCCGCTGTCGAGGATGGGGTCGATCAGTTCCTTCTCGCCAACCAGAACGTCGATGGAGGAGTGGTCGAGGATGTAGTTAACCTCCTTGGGGGCGAGGCGGGTGTTGATTGGCACCGTCACTGCATTCGCCAGCGGCACGGCGAACTGGGCCAGCAGGGCTTCGTAGCTGTTGGAAGCGAGAATGCCTACGCGGTCGCCCTCGACGACCTCGTCTGCAAGAAGGGCGTGGGCAAAAGCCTGGGCGTCTTCGTTGAACTCTGCGAAAGTGATGCGCCGCGGTCCGTCGACTGCGGCGATCTTGTTCGGGTGAACCTGTGAGGAGCGTTGCAAGAAGCGCAGAGGAGTGAGTGGAGCGTTTAGGCCGTGCTGCGATGCGAAAGTCATGACCGAGACTGTAATCCAGATCACTAATCTCTGTGTGAGATTTGCGGAAAATGAATTTTGCTACGGTGGGGTACGATGAGGTATTTAAGATTCGCTAAGAAAACCGCAAGTTCGCAAATCGCTCGTCCCACTTCGCGCATCGCTCGCCGCAGCGCCGCAGTAGTAGTGGCGGCTTCACTGGGTATCTCAGCTGCTGCCTGCGCGTCTGATGATTCCGGCGACGACGCTGCAGAGAAGGAGACCGTGACCACCACGGTGCAGGAAAGCGCTGAGGCTTCCGAAGCTACTGATTCTTCTGATTCTCCTGGGGAGTCGGAGCAGTCCCGCGATACTCAGGAAGCCCCCGCCGAGGGAAGCTCGGGCAGCAAGCTCCACAGGATCACCGTCGATGGCAAGGAAGTGGATACCAAGCTGTTCTCCCCGGTGCGTTGCGAACTGGATGAGGACGACGGACGCGAAGTGCTAGAGGCCGATTTCGGCAAGGATGACGACGATCGTGATGAGCTGGACATCGATATTTACACCGATCAGCCAGCCCTAGAGTCCCTGGACTTCGAATACAAGGGTGTCGAATATGAGATCGATGACGACCATGCCGCCTCGGCCACGGTGAAGCGCCAAGGCGACAACTATGTCGTCGAAGGAACCCCAGTGGAGGACGATTCGAACCGTACGATCGCCCTATCCGTGGAATTCAACTGCGCCAACTAGAGGCGGCGTTATAACCCGCTGGTTACAGCGCGCTGCGCCAGGGGTTCTTGGTTTCCACCAGGAACTTCTCCACATCCTCCGGGCGCGCCCGCAGGGTCGGGTCGAAGTCCAGGTAGGCCTTCGTCTCCCGGGCGATGAGCCCGGAGAGAATCAGCATGCCCACCAGGTTCGGCAGCGCCATCAGGCCGTTGGCAATGTCCGCGAAGGTCCAGGCCAGGCCGATCTCCGTGGTGGCACCGACGAAAACCACACACGTAAACAGCATGCGGTAGGGCAGGGAAGCCCAGGGGCCAAAGGCACGCTCCGCGTTTCGCTCGCCATAGTAGGACCATCCCAGGATCGTGGAGAAAGCGAAGAACACGATGGAGAGGGAGACGATGGTGCCACCCCACTCCGAGCCAATGCCCTTGCTGAAGGCCTGGGCCGTCATGTTTGCCGCATTTTCCTCGCCCGTATCCCATACGCCGGTGGTGACGATCACCAGGCCGGTCATGGTCACCACGATGATCGTGTCGATAAACGTCTGAGTCATAGAGACCAAGCCCTGGCGCACAGGGTGAGTGGTCTTCGCGGCGGCCGCTGCAATTGCGGCTGATCCCATGCCGGACTCGTTGGAGAAAATGCCGCGGGCCACACCCATCTGCATGGCCAGCATGATGCCGGAGCCTACGAATCCACCGGTGGCAGAGGTCCCCGTGAAGGCGTCATTAAAGATAAGCCCCAGAGCATTCGGGATGTCGCCTGCGTGCAAAACCAGCACCACGATGCCGCCGCCGATGTAGATAAGAATCATCAGCGGAACAAAGGCCGAGGTCACCCTGCCGATGGAGCTGATGCCGCCGAGGAGAACCGCGCCGACCAGCACGAACATTACCGCGCCGGTGACGGTGGGGCTGACGTCGAAGGTGTCCTCCAGGCCCGCAGCTACGGCATTACCCTGCGTCAGGTTGCCGATGCCGAAGGAGGCGATGATGGCCGCGATGGTGAAGAACCACGCCAGGAACGTGCCCAGCCCACCCGGAATGCCTCCCGAAAGGTAGCGCTGCGGGCCACCGGAGACATTGCCTTTCGAGTCGGCTACGCGGAAACGCACGCCCAGGAAGGCCTCCGAGTACTTAGAGGCCATACCCACCAAGCCGGTGATCCACATCCAGAACAGCGCGCCGGGGCCACCGATGGAGATGGCGGTTGCTACACCCACAATGTTGCCCACGCCGACAGTTGCGGCCAGCGCAGTGGTGAGCGCCTGATACTGAGTGATGTCGCCTTCGCCGCCCTCGTCGTTCCTGTCGATAAGCCCGTGGCGCAGGGCTACGAACAACTTGCGGAACTGCACGCCACCCAGGCGGATAGTCAGCCACAGGCCCGTGAGCAGCAGTAAGGGGATCAGGAGCCACTGGCTCCAGATGAACTGGTCGATCTTGTCCAGAGTGTTCTGGAGGGATTCGGCGAAGGAAACGTCTTGCATGGACTACAGAGGTTACGCCTGTATAGAAGTGTGGAAGAAGGGTTTAGATAAATTCGCTGAGGCTGTTTGCAAACGCCGGGTAACCACCGGGCAGCCTCCGGAGAGCGGCGGCAGGGGCGAGGGCGGGGTGGAAGGGCGCGGCGACAGCGCTGAAAAACCCGCCGGAATCGGGCACGATAAATGGTGAGTAGCAAGAAAATGCTTTCAGGCACCGACCGAAGGAAACATCATGCACCCACGTGCTGGCCAGCCCGCCACCCCCGACGACCTCACCGATATCCCCGCCCTGCTGGAGGCATACTCCGCAACGGTTCCGAACCTGGCTGACCCGGGCCAGCGCGTGAGCTTCGGCACCTCTGGTCACCGCGGTAGCGCCTTCGACGGTGCCTTCAACGAGCCGCACATCCTGGCGACCACCCAGGCCATCGTGGACTACCGCCGCGAGCAGGGGATCAACGGCCCGGTTTTCATTGGCCGCGACCCGCACGCGCTGTCCGAGCCCGCCGAAGCCACCGCGCTGGAGGTTCTGGCCGGCAACCAGGTGACCGTAAAGGTGGACCAGGAGCGCGGCTTCGTGCCCACCCCGTCGGTCAGCTTCGCCATCCTGGAGTACAACAAGCAGCTGCCCGGCGGCCCTGAGGGCACCGACGCTGGCCGCGCCGACGGCATCGTCGTCACCCCCTCCCACAACCCGCCGCGCGACGGTGGCTTTAAGTACAACCCGCCGACCGGCGGCCCGGCGGATACCGACGCCACCAGCTGGATCGCCCGCCGCGCCAACGAGTACCTGGATGCTGATCTGTCCGGGGTGCAGCGTTCCACCTCCACCGAGCTGGTGGAAAACCACAACTACCTGGGCAATTACGTTGCCGCCCTGCCGGAGGTCATCGACATTGAGGCCATCCGCAACGCGGGCGTGCGCATCGGCGCCGACCCGATGGGTGGCGCTTCCGTTGCCTACTGGGAGCGCATCGCCGACGTGCACGGCCTGGACCTGACGGTCGTTAACCCCACCATCGACCCGGCCTTCGGGTTCATGACCTTGGACTCCGACGGCAAGATCCGCATGGATTGCTCCTCGCCGTCCGCGATGGCCTCTCTGGTCGATGCGGTCGCGGGCGCCGGTTCTACTTCCTATGACATCGCTACTGGTAATGACGCCGATTCCGACCGCCATGGAATCGTCACCCCAGACGCAGGCCTGATGAATCCGAACCACTACCTCGCCGTCGCTATCGAATACCTCTTTAGCCACCGCGAGAACTGGCCGCAGGATGCCGCCGTGGGTAAGACCCTGGTCAGCTCCTCCATGATCGACCGCGTGGTGGCGCGCATGGGCCGCAAGCTGATGGAAGTGCCGGTCGGGTTCAAGTGGTTCGTGCCGGGCCTGGTCAACGGATCCGTGGGCTTTGGTGGAGAAGAATCGGCAGGTGCTTCCTTCCTCCGCCGCGACGGGCAGGTCTGGTCCACCGATAAGGACGGTATTATCGCTGACCTGTTGGCGTCCGAAATCAAGGCAACGACCGGCAAGAGCCCGTCCGAGCGCTACAAGGAACTAGCTGAGGAGCTGGGCGCGCCGCAGTACAAGCGCATCGACGCTCCGGCGAACCGCGAGCAGAAGGAGCGCCTGAAGAAGCTCAGCGCTAGTGACGTCGAGGCCACTGAGTTGGCGGGCGAGAAGATCGAAGCAATCCTGACCGAGGCGCCGGGCAACGGCGCGGCCATCGGTGGTGTGAAGGTGACCACCGAAAATGCTTGGTTCGCCGCCCGCCCAAGTGGCACGGAGGACAAGTACAAGATTTACGCGGAGTCCTTCAACGGCGCCGAGCACCTGGACAAGGTGCTGGAGGAAGCGCAGGTCGTCGTCGACGGCGTGCTCGGATAACTTCGCGGTTCCCTGCAGGTATGCGTAAAATCACGGGGTCGATTCAGGGTATTGCCAGAAAACTGCGATACCCTCATGCCCAGTAGACACGTCATCATCTCGAAAGGAACGCTCAGTGAGCCAGAAGATCAAGGCCCCTAACGCTTCAAAAGGGGGCAATGGCTTCCTGTGGGGAATCATTGCGATCCTCGTTATCGCAGCCGTAGCCATCGGTTTCATTGTGTACAACAACCAGCAGCACAAGGTCGATAACATCACCCTGCCGGATGACAAGGTGGATGTGAAGATGACCACCGACGAGAGCACCGTCACGCTGGAGTCGGAAAACGCCGGCGACGACGTGCCGACCGTCGAGGTCTTCGAGGACTTCAGCTGCCACTACTGTGCACAGCTGGAATCCGCATCCAGCGAGGATCTGAAGAGTGCGCTGGAAGAGGGCAAGCTGAAGGTGAAGTTCAACTTTCTGAACTTCCTGGACCGTGGTGATGAGACCGGTCCTTCCACCCGTGGTGCGTCCGTTGCCTGGGCCGTGGCTAAGGCCGGCGACGTGAATGCCTTCTGGAACATCCACCGCCTGATTATGGAGGAGCAATCCACCGTTGCCCGCCAGTGGAGCTGGGAAGACCTAGCTAACGCGGCCGACAAGATCGGCGTGAATGACGATGTGGTCGAAAAGATCCGCAACGAGTCCGTGAAGGAAGACGGCGTGAAGGTCGCCCAGAAGAACGGCAAGGAAGTCGAGAAGCGCGAGGGTGACGTTTCCTCGCCACTGCTGTACAAGGACGGCAAGCGCTTCGATCCGCCGTCCAACCCGGACCAGACCCTGAGCTCCTGGGTTCCGGTCGCGCTGGAAGGTAAGTAGCGCCCGCGCGTTACCCCATTGCCACCAGGCGATTTGGAGAACTCAATTCTAGTGTTGTAGCTTTAGACCCGTTCGCTTGCAAAGAGCAACGGGGCTATGGCGCAGCTGGTAGCGCACCACACTGGCAGTGTGGGGGTCACGGGTTCGAATCCCGTTAGCTCCACAGAACACAAACCCCAGTTCAGAAATGAGCTGGGGTTTTGTTGTATTTGCTGGGTGGGGTATGCGGTAGTCTGTGGGTTAAGTAAAGAAAAGTGTGTCTTTTCCGGGCGTGTTGCGGTTATTTGATCCAGCCTTTTTGGATGCCGAGGTTGTGTTGGTAGCTGGTGTCGATGGCGGTGTCGTATTCTGCTGGTGCACCGATGTCATTGGTGC
>NZ_JAKRMT010000022.1:0-31687 GCF_022346045.1 Corynebacterium sp. ACRQJ
AGTGCCCACGAGGTAGGCCAGCACCTCCGCGATCTACCCCGCATCCGCGAGGAGATCAACCGGCGCGTAGACCTCTACCACGCTTATCAAAACGGCTACCTCGGCTACGAATCCGACTACGGCAGCCAATTCACCCACACACTCCGCACATTTCTGATCCAGCACCCACACTGCGATCTTCAGATCGTGGACGAATACGGAGACACGCACCCACTCGAAGCGGAAGCCAGCGACAAGTAACAGAAAGGAACCCAATTTGGACTACCCAACCGACCCACTCACACGCTTCACCCAAGGGAAACACGTCCCCAAAACCACCCTCGAAGAACTAGCCAGAGACGGCTACATCATCGCCGACCCCCACGACAACGTCTACAGCATCACCACCAAGGGCAACGACGCCCTCCAATAGAAAGGACCCCCTCTGCCATGACCTGGATGACCAAAGACCTCACCGTCAAACTCCTAGAAATCGCCATCACCGGTCTCGTCAACGCCCACGACACCATCAAGAACGAAACCCCAAACACACAACCACAGGCAGCACCGGAACCACAGGCAGCACCGGAACCAGCACCACATGCGGAAGACACCCCAGACCCCGCGCCCACACCCACCATGCCCGAAATCCAAACAGCACTCCGCACCATCGCCAAAGCAGAGGGCACCGACTGGATCCAGAACGAGCTCTTCGCAGGCTTCGGCATCACCAACATCACCCACCTCCCAGACGACAAACTCGCCCTGGCGTGGGAGATCATCACCACCCACCAGGAAGAACTCGAAGGGAACTAACCATGACCTACCAGCCAACCATCACAAGGCCTCCGGAGGGCTGGCCGGACAACCTCCAAGCCCTCAACACCATGACGGAGACGCCACCGACGCACGTGCAAGACACCACCGGCGACGTGTACAAGATCTTCGGGATCAACAAAAAGTCCGTCAGCCTCAACCAATCACACAAGCCGAACCTTACGCGCTTGTCTCCGAACAAGATCGAATCACTGGGGCAGGTGGTGGAGCAGTCCGAACCAGCAGCAAAAGGCGAAGGTGGGCACGCCCAGCGTGACCACGCGCTCCTGTCCGCCTCCGGCGCCAACCGCTGGATCCACTGCACCCCCTCCGCGCTAATCGAAACCCGCTACGAAGACACGTCCAGTGACGCAGCGGACCAGGGCACCGCAGCCCACGAGCTCGCAGAACACAAGCTTCACCAGCTCTTGGGTGAGCCATCGACGCGCCCAATCTCCGACTGGCACGACGAGGAAATGGAGGACCACACCGACACCTACGCCGACCACGTCATGGCCGAACTCGCCCGCACCAAGGAAGGAAGCCCTGCCGCGTTCCTCTCCATCGAGGAGCGCCTCGACTTCTCCCACATCGTCCCCGACGGCTTCGGCACAGGAGACGCAGTCATCGTCGGCGACGACACCATGACCATCGTCGACCTCAAGTATGGCAAGGGAGTGCAGGTCAGCGCGGAGAACAACCCGCAGATGCGCCTCTACGCGCTCGGCGCCCTGGCGCGTTACGGCATGATCTACGACATTAGATGCGTGCGCATGGTCATCTTCCAGCCGCGCCTGAACAACGTCAGCGTGGAAGAGATCGACGTCGACGAGCTCACTACCTGGGCTCGTGAAGTGGTCGAACCTGCCGCGCAGCTCGCAGCAGCAGGCCAAGGTGAACTCACCCCCGGCGACTGGTGCACCTTCTGCAAGCACTCGGCACAATGCCCCGCGCTGCAGAAGCAGTACTTCGACATCATCCCCACCAACCCCGCGGGTGCACCAGAAGCGCCAGACCCGGACACCCTCACCGATGAGCAGATCGCCACGATCGTCGCCCACTCCGGCGAGCTCAAAAAGTGGCTCGGCAAGGTCGAAAAGCACGCCCTCGACCAAGCCAACCAAGGCAAGAAATACGACGGGTTGAAGCTCGTTGAGGGTCGTTCCGTCCGCCGGTACACAGACACCGACGCGGTCGCCCAAGCCGTCCAGGACGCAGGCCACGACCCCTACCAGCGGAAGCTGCTCGGCCTGACCGAGATGACCAAGATGCTCGGAAAGAAACAGTTCGACTCCCTCCTTGGCGGCTTCATCGAGAAGCCGGAGGGCAAGCCCACGCTGGTGCCAGTGTCGGACAAGCGCCCGGAGCTGTCCGTGGCCACCGCTGACACAGTCTTCCAGCCCGTCAAATAATCCCCGGTGTGCTGCTGGTCGGGATGATTTACCAGCCACCAAACCACTAAAAACAACTATCCGGAAAGCCGGGTAGTTCAGCAGTCCCAGAAAGGACACCATCATCATGGCACTCAGCCCCCGCACCGTCACCGTCTACGGACGCCTCTCCTACGCACACCTCAACGAACCACACGCCCTCAACGAAGATGCGGAGCCCAAGTACTCTGCCACCCTCCTCGTTGAGAAGACCAACACCGACGCGATCAACGCCATCAACGCAGCCATCAAGGCAGCCGTCGACGAAGGCGTCACCCGACGCACCTTCACACAGGCCATCGACCCCGCCCACACCAAGTACCCGCCACTGCGCGACGGCGACCAGCCCAACGACTCCGGCGAACCACGCGGCGAAGAGTTCGCCGGCCACTGGTTCATCGCAGCCAAGAACAAAAGGCAGCCCATGGTCGTCAACGCCCAGCGCCAGCCCATCATCGACCCAGACGACGTGTACTCCGGCTGCTACGTCAACATGGCCGTCGAGTTCTATGCCTACTCCAACTCCGGCAACAAGGGCATCGGCGCTTCCCTGATCGGCGTGCAGAAGGTCAAGGACGGCGACCGCCTCGGCGGTGAACCACCAAAGGCCGAAGACGTCTTCGGAGTCGTCGGCGGACAAACCCCGACCGACACCGGCCTGGGGTTCTAACCCCGCACACATAGCCCGACCTCCACGAAGGTGGACACCCGCGTCACGGCGGAGTCGGGCACAACAAAACACGCACAACTCAACAAGAAGGACAGATTTACTATGGTCAACCGCAACCGCGAACTCATGATCAGCACCGCACCAAGCAAACTGTCCACCATCTGGACCAACACCCACACCACCCTCCAAGACCTCACCGCAGCAGCCTACGACCCAAAAACCGTCAACATCACCCACGACGAATACGAAAAGCTGACGAAGACGGAGAAAGACAAGGTCAAAGACGTCGGAGGATTCGTCGGTGGACACCTCAAGGGAGGCAGGAGGCGAAAAGGCCACGTCCTCGCCCGCAGCCTGATCACCCTCGACATCGACAACCTCCCCGCCGGTATTGACCTCCCCACCACACTGCAAGAGCGGCTGCCCGTCGCATGGCTCGCCCACACCACCATGAGCCACACCGCCCAGCAGCAACGGTGGAGGGTGTGGGTCTGGCTGACCCGCGACGTCACCCCCGACGAATACACCGCGATCGCCCGCAGACTCGCTCAAGACCTCAACCCCGGCCTCGACTGGTTCGACCCCACCACCTTTCAGCCCGAACGCCTGATGTACCACCCGTCCAAGACGCTTGACGGCGACTACCGATCAGAAGTCTCCGCCGGCAAGCCAGACCTCGACCCCGACGAATGGCTCAACCGCTACACGGACTGGACGGATGCGACCACCTGGCCTGGCGTCGACCCCGCCGAGATCATCCACCAGCAAAAGACCGGCGGGAAGGTCCAAGACCCACGCGAGAAGCCCGGCCTCCTCGGGGCCTTCAACCGCACTTACGACATCCACACCGCCATCAGCACATTCTTATCCGGTGAGTATAAGAAGGGCACGACGAAAAACCGCTACACCTACGTGCACGGCACCTCAGCCAACGGTCTCGTTGTCTACGACGGCGGGCTGCACGCTTACTCGCAGCATGCGACCGACCCAGCGTCGGGGCAGATGGTCAATGCGTTCGACCTCGTCCGTATCCACAGGTTCGGACACCTCGACGAGGAAGCGGGCGAGGCCACCCCGGTCAACAAACGCCCCTCCTATGCGGCGATGACCGACATGATCGACCATGATCAGCCCACGAAGCTCGAAAACGCCCGGACGCAGATGAAAGCCCTGGGGGAGGTGTTCAACCTCATGGCACCCACCGCACCAAAAAGCAGCAATGACAGTGCCCCTGCGCAAGAGACCAAGGAAGAAGACCCCGTCACCCATGACTGGCTCGCCGAACTCGACACAAAAAAAGACGGCAACTTCGCCGACACCCTCCACAACTGGATCCTCATCTTCACCCACGATCCCCACCTCAACCACATCAGCTACAACGAACACGCAGAAAGGATCGAAGTGCAAGACCCCGGCGCACTGCCATGGCGACAGCTCAAGCCCGGCTGGACAGAAAACGACGACGCCCAGCTCCGCGCCTACATCAACCGCACCTACCACGGGCTGTACGGCCCGGCGAAGATGACTGACGGGCTCCAAGCAGCTGCCACCAGCCGTGCTTTCCACCCCGTTCGCGACTTCTTCAACACTCTGCCGCCATGGGACGGCACACCGCGGGTCGACAGGCTACTCGTCGACACATTGGGTGCCGACGACACCGACTACGTCCACGCCGTGACGCGCAAGACGCTCGTGGCTGCGGTGCGTCGCACCTTCCGCCCAGGCACGAAGTTCGACCATGTGTTGACGCTCGTGGGGCCACAGGGCGTCGGCAAGTCGACGATCTTCGCCAAGCTTGGCGGACAATGGTTCTCCGACGCGCTCACCATCACCGACATGCGCGACAAAACCGGCGCGGAAAAGCTGCTCGGTAATCTCATCACCGAGATAGCCGAGCTCGCCGGTATGCGCAAGATGGACGCGGAGACTGTCAAGGGGTTCGTCAGTAGGACGGATGACAAGTATCGCGCTGCCTACGGTCGCACGGTCGAGTCGCACCCACGGCAGGGCATCATCGTCGGCTCTACCAATGCGACCGAAGGATTTCTCCGCGATCCGACTGGCAACCGGCGCTGGTGGACAGTCAACGTGACAGGTGAGGGCATCACCCCAGTGACCTCACTGACAGATGAAGATCTGCAGCAGATCTGGGCAGAAGCCAAGCACTACGAGCAGGCAGGGGAGAAGCTCTACCTCACCGGAGACGTTGCCGAGGCAGCAGCCGAGGCCCAGGCGGAAGCCGTTGAGGCCGACGACCGCACCGGTATTGTCGCCGAATACCTGGACACTCCCATTCCGAGAAATTGGGATCAGGTGCCGCTCGATGCGCGCAGGCTATACCTGGCGACCGGCAGGGTCTCGGAGCAATGGGACGCGCCGAACGTGGCGTGGGACGAACTGGAGCCACGCTCTCACGTGTCGAAGATCGAGATCTGGTCAGAGTGCTTCGGACGCGACCCTGACAGCATGCGCAAGGTCGACTCGCACGAGATCACCGCGATCATGCAGCAGCTCGAAGAGTGGCAAGACACCGGGAAGCAGAGGCGCATACCGATCTACGGAAAGCAGCGCATCTACCAGCGTGTTAGAGCAGATGTTCCATTCTGATTTGAGGGTGGAACAAAGTGGAACAAAGTTGGAAAAACTTCGTTCCACCCCGGAACAAAAGGAACAAAACCCCACTTTGTTCCAGTACATTGTTCCGCGCGTTAGCGCAGGTAAGCCCCCAAAAATCTACCACCGGAACAAACGGAACAAAATATTAACTAACTAAGTAGAAGTAGGGGATTAGGGGGCAAATACACACTAAAACGTCTAAATCAGCCACCTAAATAGAAACGGGGTCAACTTTGTTCCAAAAACGCCCAGAAAGCAGAAAATGGCATTAGAACAAAAGATCGAACAAAAGCTAGTGCAGATGGTTCGCAAAGCCGGCGGTCAGTGCTACAAATTCACCTCCCCAGGCACCGCAGGCATGCCAGACCGGTGCGTCATCCTCCCCGGCGGACGCATCGCCTTCGTCGAAATCAAAGCCCCCGGACAAAAACCCCGACCACTCCAACGACGACGCCACCAACAACTCCAAGCCCTGGGGGTCATGGTGCGCGCCCTCGACAACCCCTACGACATCCAGGATCTCATCCATGAAATACAAGCCTCATGACTACCAGCAGTACGCCATCCAGTTCATACGGGATCATCCAGAAGCAGCCCTGTTTCTTGATATGGGACTTGGAAAAACCATCATCACCCTCACCGCTTTACAGAAGATGATGACCGAGGATTTCACCGTGTCGAAGCCCCTCATCATCGCTCCACTACGCGTCGCCCGCGACACCTGGCCAGAAGAACTCGACAAATGGGATCACCTCGCCGGCCTCACCATGGCTGTCATGGTCGGCGCACCCGCCCAGCGTCGACATGCCCTCCACGCTGACGCTGACATTTGGGTGATCAATCGCGAGAACCTCCCATGGCTCCATGATCAACTCAACGGCCACTGGCCGTTCGACACCGTTGTCATCGACGAGCTATCCAGCTTCAAATCCCACACCGCCAAGCGGTTCAAAGTGCTGAAAAAGAACCGTCAGCACATCCGCCGGATCTACGGACTCACCGGCACCCCAGCCCCCAACAGCCTGCTGGACATCTGGGCCCCCTTCCGACTACTCGACGGCGGCACCCGACTAGCCCCCACCATCACCGCCTACCGCGACAAGTACTTCACGCCGGGTAGGCGCAACGGCCACATCGTGTATGACTGGAAACTCAAAAAAGGCGCAGACACTGCGATCCATGCCGCGATCAGCGACATCACCCTGTCCATGAAAGCTGTCGACCATCTTGACATGCCAGCAGCCACCACTATTGACCGGCGTGTCACCCTCGACGCTAAGGCGCGGGCGATCTACGACAGTATGCGTGACGAGATGGTCGCAGACATCGGGGTAGAGGTCATCGATGCGGGAAGCGCCGGCGTACTCGCCGGGAAACTACAACAGCTCGCGTCCGGGGCGATCTACGCCGACGACGAACACAACTGGACACACATCCATGACTCGAAGCTTGAAGCCATCGACGAGATCATCGAGGAAGCCCAAGGGCAGACAATCCTCATCCCGTTCTGGTTCAAACACGATCTCGAACGCCTGCAAACCAAATACCCAGAGGGGAGGCTGCTAGACACAGACAAAGACATGGCGGAATGGAAACAGGGGAACATCCCCATCGGCTTTATTCACCCCGCCAGTGCGGGGCACGGGCTGAACCTCCAATCAGGTGGGCACATCCTCGTGTGGCATACGCCGATCTGGTCACTCGAGCTATACGAGCAGACCAACGGGCGACTGAACCGCCAAGGGCAAACACACCCCGTCACCATCGTCCGGATCATCACAGAGGGGACCATCGATGAACACATCGTGAAAGCACTCGAAAAGAAAGATACGACCCAGCAGGCATTGATTAGGGCGGTGTCTGCAGCGCTGGTGGGGTGATGTGGCTTCGTTGTTGGGGTGGGGGGAGTTATCATCCCCCTATGGCAATAGAACACACATTCGATAATGTGACCCTGGTTAACGACGACTACCGCAACCACCTCCACCACCTCCACAACGCCGACGTCCTCATCACCGACCCTCCATACGGAATGAACTACCGAGGACACGGCAACAAACAAAAACCAATCGCCGGAGACAAAACCACACACCTACGCGACCAACTCATCACAACCTGGGGAACCAACAAACCAGCCATGATCTTCGGAACATGGCGAGTCCCCAAACCCACCTGCCGCAACACCATCGCCTGGATCAAAACCAACACCGGCCCCGGCATGGGAGCACTCGACCTCCCATGGGGCAGCGCATGGGAAGAAATCTACATCCTCGGCACAGGCTTCTACACACCCCACAAACGCCAACCAAACCACACCCAAATCAACGCCTACCCAGCCGGAAGTAGACAACGTCCCAAACATCCAACACCAAAACCAGTGGAGCTTATGGAATGGCTAATCCAACACTGCCAACCAGAATGGACAATCATCGACCCATTCGCCGGATCCGGAGCCACACTACGCGCAGCAAGAAACCTCGGACGCACCGCCATCGGATTCGAGATCGACCCTGACTACACAGAACTCGCAGCCGACCTACTCCAACAAGACCAAGAAAAAGGCAACACCACATGACCACCGACCTCCCCACTACACTCCGCCACCTCGCCAACCACCTCCACCACCTCCAAACAGAAATCTGGGAAAACCGCTACCACGCAGCCCGCACCAGCCAAACCGGCGTACGCCACACCACCACAGGACCATCAAGCCCCACCAACGACACACAACTCGACTACCTACTCGACACCCAAACCCGGCTTAGAGAACTCTGCACCAACGTCTCAGAAGACCTACACATCCTCATCCCCCACAACACACAAGTCGGCGACTACTGGGCAGCCTGGCTCCACAGGCACCGCACACAGCTCCAAGACCTCACGTGGTACGAAGACCTTGAAACAGAACTCCAAGACCTCGAGGCAGAACTCCGCCACCACATCCACCCACAAGCCCCACACACGGTGAAGCTGCCGGACTACGCCACAGCCGACGAGATAGGCCGAGCACTAGGCAAAACCCCAGACGCAATACGCAAATGGTGCAAACGCCACCACGTCACCGCCTACATCGAAAACGGCAAAACCAAATACCGCACAAAAGAAATCACCGACACCTAACACCAGATGTCCATATCCGTGGTACACTTACGTGCGTAAAGCCTGTAACCCTATGACCTCACCACCCGAGGTTGTAGGGTTTTCTCATGCGCAAAACCGGAGGTGCACCAAACCCTATGCCTCCGAAAACACGGAAAACAACCACGCAACGCGGATACGGAACACCACACCAAAGGCAACGCCGACGACTACTCGCCCAACACAAAGACGGCACCCCATGCCCCGAATGCGGCCAACCAATGTACAAAGACGCCGAACGCAACTTCGACCACGCAGCACTAGAAGCAGACCACGGGCCAGGAAGCGCGCTGAAATACGCTAGAAACAAACAGGCGACCAGAGCGACCAGACTGCTACACCGATACTGCAACCGCAGCGGCGGAGCCTGGGATAAGCCGAAGAAAAAAGCGGAAGAGCAGCCCGCGGGGAATGGTTTCGCCTGGGCGTGAACAGTGGTTAAGCCCCCGGCCTGGATTCTTAGGCGGGTGGCTCGTTGACTCCCTCCCGCTCGGCCTGCAGGCAAGGCGTCTCTCTCTCCACTGGTCATGACGTTTTTCGGCTTGTTTCGTGGTTCTCGCGAGCTTTTAGGGATGGAGGTAGGTTTTGAGTCATTCTGGATTGGTTAAGGCGTTAGCAGGCGACCGTGAGCTTTCGGAGTTTGATTCCCGCGCAGTGACGATTGTCGCTCAGCTGATCGAAAGAGTGCAGGAGGCACGGGAGGTTATCGCCGCCGAGGGGGCTGTTGTGGACAGGGTGTCGGGGGAGCCGGTCGAGCATCCGGCGGTGAAGGTTGAGCGTATGGCGTCGGCTGAGATCCGCGGCTGGGTGAAGGAGCGCCCGGATCTGTTTGGTGCGCGTCCTGCGGATGGCGGCCATGTTTCGGGTGCCAACGTGGATAAGTTCGGTGGTTTCAAGCTCGTGAAGTAGTCATTTTGGTGATCGGAGGTGCCTGGTGGGTAAGCCGGAGTGGTTGATTGGGTGCCAGACGCCAACGCACCAACATGTCCCTGCTGGTGACGCTGAGTTTGCCAGCAAGGCGTGCGAGTTCGTCCGTTGGGCCGGCCTTAATCTGTACCCCTGGCAGGAAGAGCTGCTGCGGGACACTTTGCTGCAGACCGATGAGGGTATGTGGGCGTCTCGTGAGGTCGTTGTGTCTTTGGCTCGTCAGAACGGCAAGGGCGAGGTTCTTGTCGCGCTTGAGCTTGTAGCCATCTACCTGTGTGATGCGGAGCGCATCATGCATTCGGCACACTTCTTGGATACTGCTATGGATGCCCGCGACCGTCTTTGGGATGTCATCGAAGCAAACCCGGCGCTCATGGAGTGGTGGGAGGATGAGTACCCCGGTGTGTCGCCTCGGCCTGTGATGGGCAACGGCAAAGATGCGATCAAGTTTCCAAATAAGGCGAAGATCTACTACCGCACGCGCACGAAGAAGACTGGTCGTGGCCTGTCGTTCGACTGGCTGATCTTTGATGAGTGTTTTGACCTGCCGAATGAGGTTTATGCGGCGATGAATAACACGACGAAGGCGCGGCCTAATGCGCAGAAGGTATTTATCTCGTCTCCGGTGAACACGCGGGAGCATTTCCATGGTGCGATCTTCTCGGCGAAGCGGTGGGCTGCTTCTGATGGTGCTGACGGCATGCTGTTCAAGGAATGGTGCCGGGAGCCGGATGATGATCCGTTTGATGAGGCAACGTGGGTGAAGGCTAATCCGTCGTTGGTGAATGAGCCGCGCCCTGGTGTGCAGTTGGATGAGGTTCGTTCGGAGGCCGCGTCGGCTCGTACTTCAGAGGCCTTGTTGGATCCGTTTCTTGTGGAGACGTTGGGGCAGGGGGAGTGGGTGCCACGTGACGGTGACGAGGTTAGTGACTTTGTTCCGATTGTTGATCTGTCTGATTGGTCTGGCGCGTCGGAGTTGATGCCGGCGTCGTTGGGGGATTCATGTGTGGCTGTGGATGTCACCCCGGATGGTGAGGCGGTCGGTGTGGTGTCTGCTGCCCAGTGGGGGGATCGGTTGTTTTTGTCGCTGGCTCCCTATGAGGAGTTCGATCGCAGTGTCGTCGTTGAGAAGGTCGGCAGCACTGTGGAGTTGAACGATCCTGTTGCTGTGGTGCTTGATCCATCAGGGCAGTGTTCCACGATGGTGGAGCCGCTGCGGGGTGTGGGGGTGGAGCCGGAGCTGTTGAGCGGTGGGCAGGTGTCGAAGGCTTATGAGCTGTTTCTGCGTTTGTGGGCGGAGAAGCGGATCGTGCATGACGGGGCGCAGCGGTGGCTTGATGCGTTGGGGGTGGCGCAGGAGCGGTCGAAGAATGGCCGGTATCGCAGCCTTGACCGATACTCCGGGGATGTGACTGTCCTGGTGGCCGCAACGTTGGCCGTATGGGGGTTGCAGGAGTTCGGGGTGGGGGATGGCGAGGTTGAGGTTAAGCGTAAGCGTCATTATGTGAGCTCGGCACGGGCGGTGAAGAAGCAGCGTCGTGTGTCTGAGATGAGTTTCTAGGAGGTGGCCAGCATGGCTGGTTTGAATGTGCGTGAGGTTGGCCATGCGCGGGCTACCCGTAACTATGCGCTTGCGGATGATAATTGGGAACTGCGGTTCCCTCATTCTGCGAAGGTCTTTGCGAAGATGGGGCGCGAGGACGCGCAGGTAACATCTGTGCTTCGTGCGGTGACCCTGCCGATCCGTCGCGCAACCTGGTTCGTGGAGCCAAACGGCGCGCCGGATGAGATCGTGGCTGCAGTGTGCGAGGACTTGCGCCTTCGGGCGAAGGGTGAGGACCCGAATAAGCCGTTCGCGCCGCGCACGGGTCGTGTGTCGTGGGAGAAGCACCTTGAGCAGGCGCTAAAGGCGCTGCAGTTCGGCCATATGTTCTTTGAGCAGGTGTATGAGCCGGGGTTGGATGGGCGTGAGCGTTTGGTGAAGCTTGCGCCGCGGTGGCCGGGCACGATTGACCAGATCAACGTGGATGATGATGGTGGGCTGGCGTCGATTCGTCAGACAGCGTTGCCGTCCAGTTCGCGTGTCGAGGGGGCGCGCACTATCCCGGTGGACCGTCTCGTGGCTTACGTCTTCGACGATGAGGGCTCACAGTGGACCGGGAAGTCGGTGCTGCGCCCGGCGTACAAGCACTGGAAACTACGCGACTCGCTGTTGCGTCTTGAGCTGAACACGCTCGACCGTAACGGCATGGGTGTGCCCGTGTACACGGGTTCCGATATGGCGATGGATCCGGATAAAGACCTTGAGGATGGCGAGGTCATCGTTGAGGGTTTCCGCGCTGGCGAGCATTCGGGGGCTGCTATCCCGGCTGGGGCGAAGTTGCAGCTGTTGGGTACGTCCGGGCAGTTGGTGAGTCCGCGTGAGGCGATTAATTACCACGACAGCATGATTGCGAAGTCGGTGTTGGCGCACTTCCTGAACCTCGAGGGCAAGGGTGGCTCGTACGCGCTGGCGGAGACCCAATCCGACCTGTTCATTCAATCACTGCAGACCACCGCCGAGTGGTTGGCGGATATTGCTACCCAGCACGTGGTGGAGGACCTCGTGCGTGTGGCGTTCCCTGAGCACACCGGCCTGGTTCCGCGTATCTCGTTTGACCCGATTGCTTCGAAGAAGGAGATCAGTGCTGCTGATCTTGCGAACTTGAAGAACGCTGGTCTGATCTTTGGCGACAAGGACCTTGAGGAAGACCTGCGCCGCCGGTACACACTGCCACCGAAGCAGAAGTTAACCGACGCGCTGGAGTCTAAGAAGCAGCGTCAACGCCTTGAGGAAGAAATGGGCGTCACGCTGAGTCCCCAGGATGAAGTTCCTACTGATGTTGCCTCTGTTGAAGAGTCGAAGCCCGCGCCTGATGCGGCGGAGTCGTTCGACGCGTACCGCGAGCCAGTGACGGGAGGTTCCGGCACCGGGGAACCATTGGTGGCCGCCCTCGCTGACATTGAACGTCGATTTGAACTTGAAAAGCGGTACAACGCAGCACTTGATTTGAACGCTGAGCTCTTAGCCAAGGTGGCGCGATTGAAAGGTGGAGCATGAACGAGATTTTGATGTATGGGCCGATTGGGCCGGATTTTTGGGAGCCTGAGAATGCGATTACTGCGAAGTCGGTGATGGCTCAACTCTCCGAAATCTCCGGTGATGTCACTGTACGTATCTCATCTGGTGGCGGTGATGTCTACGAAGGCGTGGATATCATGACGGCCCTGAAGAACCACGATGGTGAGGTCACGGTGATTGTGGAATCGCTGGCCGCGTCTGCCGCGTCGTTTATTGCGGTTGGTGGTGCTGACCGTGTTCTCATGCGGAAGTCATCGGAGATGATGCTGCATCGTGCGTGGACTTTGGCTGAGGGTAATGCGGATGATGTTCGCAAGACATTGGGAGACCTTGAGCGCCAGGACAACAAGCTGGCCGCTATCTACGCCGGTAAGGCCGGTGGTGAGGTGCAGGACTGGTTGGACGCGATGAGCGCAGAGACCTGGTACACCGCCGAGGAGGCTGTGGCCGCTGGGTTGGCGGATGGAATTGTGGCTGAGAAGTCGTCCGCGCCGGAGCCGTCGGCGTCGTTGGCGAAGCGGCGTTTCAAGTTCGCTAACCGGGCTGCGGCTCCGCCGCCGCCTGTCTCCCGGTCGGTATCGGGGGACATTTCTACTACGCCCAGTGATGGGCAGATTGGAGACAAGATGAATATCTTGAATCAGCTCGCCAAGGAGCTGGGCAAGACGCCGGAGGACGTGCAGAACGCACTCTCCGGCTTTTTTAATGAAGAGGTCACCGTGACCGCCACGATTGACTTGACCTACCCGGAGGACACCACCGTCGTCCCCACCGGTGAAGCACAGGCCGCACCGAACGAGGACGTGCCCGCCGGCGTCACCTTCTCACTTACCGCCACACCGGACGGCTGGACCGGTGAGGTCACCGAGGACACCGGAATCCTCACAGTGACCGCCCCAGCAGGCGTTGATCCTGACACCACTGTGGAATTCACCGTGGCCGTCAACGGCGGCGAGGGTGACCCGGTGGAGCTGACCGTTCCTGTAACGGTGAAGTCCGCGGCTAACACTGAGGAAGAAACCACACAGGAGACTGCCCCGGAACCTGCCGCGCCTGTTTCGGGTGGGGACACGATCACGCTGGACTCGGAGACCTACGCCGAGCTCAAGGCCGCTGCACAGCACGGTTGGAAGGCCATGGAGCAGCAGAAGGAAGCAAGCCTCATTGCTGAGGTCGACGGATGGATTAAGGAAGGCCGTATCTCCGCTGCCCGCCGTACGAAGGCGATTGCCGCGATGAAGCGCGACCCGGAGGCCGCCCGCGACATCTACGGTTCCAACCCGGCTGGCACCATCCCGCGCGCGGAGATCGGCTACGGCAAGGACGTCGAGCCGGATGCCGTGAAGAACCTGTCCGCGAAGGCCGACAAGGTCGGCTTTCTTTCCCGTAAGAACTTTCACTAAGGAGAAGAAGTAATGCCGAATCCCACTTTCCGCTCCGGCCCCATCAGCTACAAGGCCGAAGCAGATGTAACCAAGTTCCGCCTCGTCCAGGTAGGCGAAAACGGTGTGAAGCACGCCGACGCTAAGGGGCCTGTGTTTGGTGCTGTCACCGAGAATGCGACCGCGCCGAAGGATGAGCAGCCGTCGAACACGCTCGCGCTCGGCGCGCCGGGCATCGTCGCTGTCCACATTGGCCCGGCCACTGTTCCGCTAGAGGTTGATGGTGACGCTGCTGCGATTAAGCAGGGTGCGCCGGTGTACGCCGCCGCTGACGGCAAGGTGTCCGCGTCCGGTTCCCTGCTCGTTGGTGTTGCTGCCCGCTCTGGTGCTGGCAAGACCGTCAAGACCACCCTTGTCACGCCGGTTGTTGCTCCGGCAGCAGCGGGCTAACCCAACAACATTTGAGAAGGAGAATTCAGAATGAGTGAGCTTATTACTAGCGCCTACGACGGGCCGAAGCTGACCGTATCCGAGATGATGGAGGACCCGACCTTCATCCCGCAGCGTGTCATTGATGGCCTGCAGGGCCAGTTCCTGGAAGACCTGTTCTTCCGCCAGGCAGAAGACAACAAGGGCGTTGTCGCGTTCCGTGAGGCCGCTGGCCTGTACCTGGCTGATGATGCTGAGGAGATCGCCGAGTTCGGCGAGATCCCGGTGTCCGCTCCGGAGCTGGGCGCGCTGAAGGCCGCGTACGGCATCAAGACCGGTGAGGCTATCCGTATCTCGTACGAGATGAAGAACGAGAACAAGGTTGACCAGGTAAACCGTCACATCCAGGCGCTTGAGAAGACCGTCATCCGTCACGGCATTAACGCTGTTTTCGGTGTTTTTGAGTCGGCGAAGGTTCCGGAGCTGCAGGCGTCCGCGCCGTGGACTGGTGGTGACCCGGCCAAGGACGCATTCGACGCGATTGAGCTTGTCCAGTCCGCGCACGAGGATGACAATGTTGACCGCCAGTTCGACTACGAGCCGAACACGATCCTGCTGCACCCGGCTTCCTACACGAAGCTGGTCCGCAATGAGAAGATGCAGAAGTACTACATCGGCAACGCTGCGCTGGATAACCCGATCTTCCTGGATCAGAATGGTGATTCCATCTTCGGTGGTCTGCGTGATACTGAGCTGTTTGGCACGCTGCGTGTGGCTACCTCGCGCCTGATTGAGCCGGGCACGGCATACATTTTCGAGGCACAGGGCGTTGGCTTTAAGTCTGACACTATGCCGCTGACCGCTACGCCTCTGTACTCCGAGGGTGGCCAGTCTGACCTGGGTGGCCCCACCATGTCGTGGCGCTCCGACCTGGTGCGCAAGCGCGCCATTGCGGTTGATAACCCGAAGGCCGTTGTGAAGCTGACCGGGATTGCCTAATGGCAAAGGTCACACTGGCAAAGTTTTGGAGCCCGGAGGACATTGTGTATCCACCAGGGACTGTTGTCGAGGTGGATGAGGCGACGGCGCAGTGGCTTGAGTCCTGTGGTGCAGTGGCTGATCCGTCGGAAGGGAAGCCGGCATCCAAGCCGGAGCCGAAGCCGACGGTAGTTCCGGCGGAGAAGCCAACGACGGGCGCTAAGCCAGTTGGCGACATGCCGCGCCCGGCGCGCGCCGCGTCGATCGACGAGTGGCGCAAGTACGCAGAGATGCAAGGCATCGTCACCAAGGGGCTGTCTAAGAAGGACATCATCGCAGCTACCCGCTAGAAGGAAGAGGGAGGTACAGCATGCTTGAGATTGACGCCGAGTATGTGGCCGACCGCCTACCTCGTGAACTGACCGAAGATGAGATGGAACGCCTTGGGGTGTTGATCGATGACGCGGTGGAGTTGATCGAGGTAGCGTTCCTGCGCGCCGGGCGAGACTTCCACGCGGAACTCGAGACAGTCCCGTGGTTGGAGTCGGCAGCCCGGCGCGTGGTGCTAGAGATGGTGTCCGCGGCCACGATGGTTGGCAGCAACGCCGGCATGCGATCGGTGTCATCCACCACGGGACCGCAGTCGGATTCGGTGACGTTCTCCGATGTTGAATCAGTCTCGTGGGGTGGGGTGAAGCTCACCGATGAGCTGCTGAAGTTGCTGGGTTTGTGGCAGCGTGGCGCGCGGGGGCGGTTCCCTCGTCCTCGTCGTTGGCCGGAGAGGTGGTCGCCGTGATACGTCCAGACCAAGCTGGGGAACCAATCACTATCAGAGGTGCGCTGGTAGGGCGGGATCGGCGAGGCCGGCCACAGTACGCGCCAGGGATACTCGTGGAGCATTGCATTGTGTCTCCCGCTGGCGACCAGGTCATCAAGGGGAACGACTTTGTACATGGCGACATGGAACGCCTGCAGATCATCGCCCCGGCAGGAACTCGCGTTGCCGATGGTGACGTCGTTGAGGTACGTGGTGAGGATTTCACGGTGCAGCAGCGTATGTCATTTGATTACAGCGTAGGCCGTCGCCCTGCAGTGTCCTGGCACCAGCCGAAGGTCGTTTTCATTGTGGAGCGTGGGGAGGTGAGTGGCGATGTCGCTTAACATGGACGCCATCTTTAAGCAGATGGCGCAGCAGCCTCATGTGCGTAAAGCCGTAAATGATCGTGCAGAGAAGCTGCGTGACTACATGGAGATGCGCTGGCCGAAGGTCAATAAGATTAGCGATAACCAGCGTGCACGGTTGGAGAAAGCCCCAGAGCATACGATTCTGGTGACCCCTGTGGAGTCACAGGCTGATGGTCGCCCCCTAGCGGTGGTGACCGTACGGCACCCCGGCGCTGTGATGAAGCAGGCGCAGACGGGGTTTGTGACGAGGGCGGTGCAGGATGTCTCCTAGCGCCAGCTTCACACCTGACCCAGTGGTCGTAACCTTCCGCCATGTTTCCCGCCTGTTCCCCGACGCGGATCAGGACATGTTGCACCAATACCAATTGCCTGATGGGTATAACTGCCACAAAGACGGCATTGCCGTTGTCGTGGCGGAAGATACTCGGCAAGCAGATGGAGCAGCGCATACCCGTGACCTAGTTCGGGTAAGCGTGTACGGTCCTGATCAACAGCAGGTACGTGCCCTGGGGCGGAATCTGTACACAGCACTCACCCAGGGCATTACGGGGATTGGCCTGGGGGTTAGTCGCCGTCAGTCGTCGTTTTTTGGGGTGGGACCTAGCTTCCAGCCCACGGGGTTTGTCTCCACTATGAGTGTGTCGGTCGGAATCGGCAGACTTTTCGCAAACCTCTAACAATCGAGTTTTCCAGCCGTCAGTAAAGCCACTGGCGGCTTTAATCATTTCTATTCCTTTTCGAGAGGGGAAAAACCTATGTCTCAGAACCGCGCAGTAGGGCTGAACGTGAAGGTGCTTGAGGACCGCGAGGTCCTCTTTTGCTTTGACGAGGATGCAGCCCATGTTGATATTGCCACTGGCACTTTCGTTGGCCCGTGGCACTCCGCTGGTGTGGAGCCTACCGACTCCACTCATGGCGAGACCCGTGAGGTGACCAGCAACAAGACCAACCTCACTGGTGGCCAGTCCGCAACCAGCTTTACTGCTGGTGCTGTTACCGGCACGGTCGACCTGATCCCTGGCACTGCTGTTCTGCGCCACATTGAGTGGCCGGATACTACGGAGAAGGACGGTGTGCTGTACCTGGCGCACACCAGTCAGGTTGCGAAGGCCATGGTCGCCCGCGTGTACAAGTACCAGTCCGGTGTTGTGGAGATCAAGGTCTCCCGTGAGCCTGCCCTGCTGTCCGTGCAGGAGCGCACCTATGGTACTGATCCGCAGCCGCGCTCCCTCGCCATCGACTACGAAAACGGCGATGACGAGCTGATGTTTGAGCAGCGTTTCTACAAGGTGGGAGAGGATGGTTCCGTGCGTGAGGTTAAGCCGAAGGTCTTTAAGACCATCGCTGATCTGCAGAAGCAGGTTGAGGCAGGTAAGGCATTCGTTCCGGATGGTTCCGCGTCTGGTCTGACCGGCTACGTGCCGGTGAAGGACACTGACGATGACGGTGTGACCCTGCACGAGATCAAGGATGATTCCGCAGCGGGGGAACAGTAACCCCGCCGGAGGAGAACGGTGACAATCCGGTCTCTGGCGGGGGGAACACTCCAGGTGTCGATACGCAGCCGGAGGCAGAGCCTCCGGCAACAGGCGTCTAGACAGTTTGGTACGTCGGTAAACACGCCTCGGGGGTGACGTCCCCGAGGGTGCGGGTAATGGTTGCTGAGGTTGGGGGTTCGATTCCCCCTGCCCGCGCTGGGCGAGCATGACTTTATTGGTTCGGGTCATGCTCCGCCCTCTCTTTTTTCGAACCACGAACCAATAACCAGGAGAACCATTATGGCCACTAAGAAGACCACGAGCGTTGCAAAGACCACTAACGCAGAAGTTGACGTTGTCGACGGCAGTGGTGAGAAGAAGGATCCGGTGTTCGCTGACGGCATTTACACCGAATATGGTGTGGAGCTGGGCAACGGTGCGGAAGTGGACATTGAAGTGATCGTTGATAAGCGGAAGCTCCCGGCATCTTACGGCCTGCTGCTGGCTGAGGGGAATGGGCCAGCGATTGTTATGGCTACTCTCACTACTCGCACTCGCCGATTTCTCGATTGGGCGGGCGCGACCCTGGCAGATATTGAGAATGTTCTGCCAGATGTCGTGCGCCGTAGCCAGGATTTCTCCGAGGATAGCTAGTGGCGTTACGGGCGATCCTCGCTGACTCGCCCGATGCGTGGGTAGTTTTTCAGTTCCGGGGCGAGGAGCTGCGCGCCCGATTCGACCCCATATGGATGGGTGCAGAGAACCTAGCCAAGGTTCTGGATAGCCCAGGGCTTATTCGTCGTATCTTTGACCAGGATTCGCAGATGCGGGTAGCTCTTGCTGACCCGTTTAGTCAGCGTATTGATGAGCTGTTTGAGGCCTATTTGGGGGCTGTTGGTTTGTCGATGCGTCGACTAGGGATCCTCGTACATGCTTTGGAGCATGTGGAGGATCTCGAGGTTGATCTACTGCGGGTTGGGTTGGATGTGCGCGAGTGGCTGGACCCTGCTGGGGAGTTGTCGTCTCGTCGTGTGGCGGTTCTTGTGGAGGATTTCTTGGATCGTCCGGAGTCGCGGCTGGGGGCTAGGCGGCTGGATATTACGCCGGCGGATAAGGCCGCGGTCGTGGTAGCGCAGTATGTGTCTGCGCGTGGTGATGGGGAGCCGCACCCGTTCCTATGGTCGCCTGAGGAGATCGCGCGTGAGGCGGAGAAGCAGCGTGAGCTGGTGGAGAAGTGGGCGCGCATTAAGGCTCGTAGTCAGCAAATGGAATAAATGTTGTGAGAGGTTGTCATGGCCGATTTAGGTTTTGTTTCAGTTCCTGTCATGCCCGTGTTCAAGGGCATGAGCAAGGCGTTCGCAGATCGCCTAGAGAAGCCTGCGAAGGAAGCTGGCAAGCGCGCTGGTAAGTCGATTACCGGCGAGCTGGATAGCGCTGTATCGAACCTTGAGCGGCAGGTTAAGGCTTCTGAGTCGAAGTTGGCTAAGTTTGCTAGGGATTCTGAGGCTGCGACGGCGAAGCAGGAGCAGAAGAAGCAAGACTTGAAGGCTGTGACCTTGGAGTTGCAGGCTGCGGAGGAGAAGTACCAGAAGGCTGTAGCTGACGGTAACTCCGGAACCGCTGAGCTAGCGAAGGTCGAAAAGGCCAAAGGTCGTGTGCTCAAAGCCACCACTGATCTAGCGACCGCTGAGGGCGACGCTAAGGCCGCTGCGCAGAAGTATGAAGATCAGCAGAAAGACCTGTCCGAGACCTCCGGCAAGCTGAAGAAGGCACAGGAAGACGCGGCCAAGGGGATCGATAAGACTACTGACGCTCTTGGCGATGGTGACGAGAAGGCTAAGAGCTTTAAGGAGTCCATCGGCAAGATTGCGGTTGGTGTTGGCGCTGCGATCGGCGCGCTAGGTGGCCTGGGGAAGGCCGCGTATGATCTGGGCGCGTCCTTTGATGATGCTTACGACACGATCCGTGTGGGTACTGGTGCGTCTGGTGCGGCTTTTGAGGGGCTACAGCAGTCTCTGCGTAATGTTGCGCAGAATTCGATTGGTGTTGGTGGGGATATTGCCGAGATCGGCTCCACTCTCGCTGACCTGAATACGCGCTTGGGCGTGACCGGCGAGCCTCTGGAAAAGCTGACTACCCAGTTCCAGCAGTTGCAGGGCATGGGTATCGACGCTGACATTAACAAGGTCACGGGCGCGCTGCAGCAGTTCGGTATCGAGGGTGAGGCTGCGCCTGCTGCGATGGATGATTTGTTCCGTATTTCGCAGGCGACTGGCCGGTCTATCACTGAGATCACGGACAACCTCAGTAAGTCTGGCCCAGCGTTGCAGCAGTTCGGTTTCGGTCTGAATGAGTCCGCCGGTCTGCTGGGCGCTTTGGATAAGGCTGGTTTGGACTCCGAGAAGACGCTGGGGTCGATGACTAGGGCACTGTCCACTTTCGCTAAGGAGGGCAAGGATCCTCAGGAGGCGCTGTGGGGCACTATCCAGCAGATTGATGACCTAACCAGGGCTGGTAAGGATGCTGAGGCTATTGACCTAGCTAATAGCATTTTCGGCGCGCGTGGTGGCGCTGGGTTTGTGGCTGCGGTGCAGTCCGGCAAGTTTGAGTATGACGATTTCATGGACTCGATTGGCGCGTCTGGTGACACTATTGGTGGTGTGGCTGAGGAGACGGCGGATTTCGCTGAGAAGTGGGATCAGTTCAAGCTGAAGGCGATGCTGGCTATTGAGCCGGTGGCGACTGCCGTGTTCAATCTGATGGTTCCGGCGCTGGAGTTCGCCTCTAATGCTATGGCTGGCCTGTCCTCGTGGGTGGTCGACAAGCTCGTCCCTGCGCTTAAGGATTTCGGCGAGTGGGTGCAGAAGAACGAGGCGTGGATTAAGCCGCTGGCTGCCGTGGTCGGCACTCTGGCTGCTGCGTATGGTCTGCTGGCTATTCAGGCGAAGATTGCGGCTGTTGCGCAGGCTGTCATGGCTGCTGGTGGTCTGCTGAAGTGGTTTACTAGTTTGACCGCTGTCACTAAGGCTCAGACTGCGGCGCAGGCTGCATTGAACTTGGTGATGGATGCCAATCCGATTTTCTTGATTGTGACGGCTATTGCTGCGGTAGTGGCTGGGTTGGCGGTCTTTTTCACTAAGACTGAAAAGGGGCGCGAGATTTGGCAATCTCTGATGGATGCTTTTTCCACTGCGTGGCAGTGGCTGAAAGATACTTTCGCGCCGGTTTTTGATTGGATTGGTGAAAAGGCTTCTCTGGCGTGGCAGCTTATTCAGATTGGCTGGGATAATCTGACTAACGCTATTTCTAATGCGTGGACATCTTATATTCAGCCTGTTTTCCAGGCTTTTTCTGATGCTGCTACGTGGTTGTGGGAGACTATTCTGCAACCCGTCTTTGGTTTTATTTCCGATGCGTTTACGGCTACTGCGGGGAATATTTTCTCGCAGTGGGAGACTGTCATCAAGGTTGCGTGGGATGCCCTATCTGCTGCGGCTACGTGGTTGTGGGAGAATGTCCTGCAGCCGACGTTTAAGCTGATCGGAGAAGCTTTCCAGGCTATGGGCGCTGGGATCGCCTGGACGTGGGAGAACGTCATCAAGCCCGTTTGGGATGCACTGTCTGTCGCGGCTACGTGGCTGTGGGAGAATGCACTGAAGCCGGTATTTAATTGGATTGCTGATCAATTTGGACAAACCGGCGGGCGTATTTCGATTATTTACAATTCGATTATTCGCCCGGTGTTTGAGGCTTTCGGTAATTTCGTTAAGTGGGTTTGGGATAAACTCATTTCCCCCACTTTTGGAAACATCAAGCGCGGCATTTCTCTTGTTGGCGACGCTTTCAAATTTGCTTGGGAGCGCGTCATCAAGCCCGCGTGGGATAACCTGGGTAAAGGCATCCAGTGGGTAGCGGATAACGTGGTCAAAAAGGCTTTCAAGGGTCTACAGAATGCGCTAGACACTTTGAAAGGCTGGTTTGACAAAACAGTCGATGCCATTGGTAAAACCTGGAATAGAATCAAGGAATTAACCAAAAAGCCGATTGAGTTTGTGGTCAATACCGTTTACAACAATGGTATCCGCAAAGCCTGGAACTCCATCGGCAAGCTAGTTTCCCTACCCGAGTTGCCGGAGCACAAGTTCGCCCGTGGCGGTATCCTTCCTGGCTACACCCCTGGCCGCGACCCATACACCTTTATCGAGCCTCGGACGGGCATGACTATTGGATTGTCTGGTGGCGAGGCGGTTATCCGACCGGAGGCAACCCGCGTCCTCGGTGAGGATTGGGTGGACGGCGTGAACGCTGCTGCCCGCATGGGTGGCGCGCAGGGCGTGAAGAAGTACCTCGGCGGGTTCGCTAACGGCGGCATCATTGACTCCATCGTGGGGATCGTGCGAAACAAGTTCCCGATGATGACCATTACGTCAACGTTCAGGCCTGGAGACCCTGGCCACCACGGCTCGGGTAAGGCGGTCGACTTTTCCAATGGCCATGACTCAACCCCGCAGATGCGCGCTGCCGCTGGCTATTTCGCCGCTAACTACGGACGTGACCTTCTCGAGTTGATCCACTCCCCGTTTAACGCCAACGTGAAGAACGGGCGCAACGTCGGCGATGGCTTCGGCCTGTATGGTGCTGCCACGATGAATGGCCACCGTAACCACGTGCACGTGGCTGCGCCTGCGCCATTGTCTGGCGGTGGGCGCGGTGGCCTGCTCGGTATGGCTGCTGACGCTTTCTCAGGAGCTGTCGATTGGGTTGGCGATAAGGTCAAGAAAATTTGGGATCGAGTTCTTAAGCCGATTAAGGAAAAGATCCCCAAGTTCCCCGGTATTATCGGTCAATTCCCGCTCAAGGGTTTTGAGAAGCTGGTTAACACTGCGTGGGATTTCGTGAAATCGAAGCTGCCTTTCGCATCTGACGCTTCTGGTGCTTACCACGGGAAGGTGGGCGCTGGCGTTGAGCAGTGGCGTGGCCTGGTTGTGAAGATTCTGAAGGCTAAGGGGCATTCTCCGGATTTGGCGGATACTGTCCTGCGTCGAATGAATCAGGAATCTAGCGGTAATCCGCGCAGTATCAATAATTGGGATTCCAATGCTGCGAAGGGCACCCCGTCTAAGGGTTTGATGCAGGTTATTGATCCCACTTTCCAGGCGTATAAGGATCCTGGTTACGATGATATTTGGGATCCTGAGGCGAACATTCGTGCGTCGATGAACTATGCGGTTCGTCGCTATGGGTCGTTGCCTGCTGCGTATAACCGTAAGGGTGGCTATGCCTCTGGCGGTATCGTCGATCTGGCTAACTTGATGAGCGCGAAGCTGTATGACCGTGGTGGCTGGATGAAGCACGGCGATGTGGCCGTCAACAAGTCCGGTAAACCTGAACCTGTTTTCGCTAACCACCAGTGGGGTGTTCTGGCTCGCGGTTTCGTGGAGCTAGGCAAGCTCGTGCCCGCTATCAAGGATTGGGCGATGGTGCAGGCCAAGCAGGTCGACGCTTTCGAGAAGCACATGGCTAAGGTCGCCGATCCCGCTACCCGTGAGGGTATTATCGCCAGGTCTTTGGCGGGGCATTTCGGGGAGATCGTCGGCATGCTCGGAGGCGAGTCTATCCCGAAGATCACGGAGAAGTTGCTGTCCTCCGAGAAGCGGCTGCTTGATGCGCGTGAGGCGCAGGCCTCCCGTGTGGCGAGCATCGCTGATAAGGAGAAGGCGCTGGCCGAGGCGCGTAAGGCGCTCGGCAGCGTGAAGTCCGATAAGGGCGAAGCGGCAACCGCGGCCAAGGATGCTAAGAAGGAATCCGCCGAGAAGATCAAGGAGGCTGAGAAGGCGCTGGCTGATGCCCGCAAGGGTGGCAAGCCGGACAAGATCGCTAAGGCTGAGAAGAATCTAGCGAAGATCCGCAAGGAGAGCCAGAAGAAGCAGTCTGAGGCGGAGAAGAAGCGCGCCGAGGATGTGAAGAAGTCTACGGAGGATGTGGCGAAGGCTGAGGCTGAGCTGGCTAAGGCGCGCGCCGAATCTATCCAGGCTCTAGATATTCCTCTGCATGATCTGCTTCCTGGCCTGGATGACGCTTTCCGTAGCGCCGCGAAGCTCGCTTCCGATAATGGCCTGGGTGGTGTTGCGCACCAGCTGGCGGGCATGGCTGCGCTGACTGGCCCCGCTGGTATTTCCGCTGGCATGGCTATTGAGTACCTTAAAACCGGCATCGACCTGGTCACGTTCTTTGTGGACATGATCAAGGATCTGGTGGAGCGGATCTATAAGGTGCAGTTGGCTTCTAGGCAGGCTGTCGCTGATTCGTGGGAGGCTATCGCCGCCTACTCGAAGCTTGTGGTGGAGTTGCAGCATAATGCTGCGAAGCTGCAGCAGGAGTTGGTGCGTAGTGCGAACGCTCAGCGTGACGCGGAGTTTAAACTGCGTGTTGCCCAGCAGGATCGACTAATCGCCGCTGTGGAGGGTGAGCTTGCTGTGGCTCGTGCTCGTATGGAGCTGGATGAGGAGATCCGCAAGGGCGCTGTCGAGGCGCAGCTGAAGCTGATGGGGTTGCATGAGGATTGGGATACGTACCTGTCCTGGGCAGCTTTGGAGGCTAAGGGCGTGCTCGAACAGTGGTCTGATACTGCGATTTCTGCCCTGTTCCGTTATGAGCAGGCGCGTGCGCAGGCTCTCCGTGGCGAGTTGCAGGCGCGCGTGGAGCAGATCCAGGCTGAGGCCGCGCTGGCTAAGGCTACTCGTGAGAACGCTCGGAACCAGCAGGATTTGTTGGTTGCGCAGGAGCGGTTGATCCGCATGTCCGCGAAGGTGGCCGGCGTTGATCTGGTGGAGGCGCAGGGCGGCGCGCAGGCATCGAAGCTGCTGGTGGAACTGTTCGAGGCTGATAAGGCGCTGAAGGATAATGTTCTGGGGCGCTGGGGCTATGGCCTTAACGCGAAGGGCAGTTTCGCTAACGAGTATCGCGGCCAGCTCGCACGTCGTGAGACGTTGCAGAAGGCTTTGGATGCTGTCCTGGCTGAGTCCGGTATCAAGCTGGATGATGTGGACATGCAGAAGCTGTTTTCCCAGATGGGTGCGGTTGCGTGGCGTGATGGCGACCCGATGGACGTTATCCGCTCGCAGCTGCCCCGCCTGGTGGAGGCGGAGACCGCGCTTAAGGTCAACGAGTCGCTGAAGCCGATCTACGAGGCCAAGGATTCGATCCGTGACCAGGCTCGTGAGGTTGAGGATTTCCGATCCGAGATCGACCTATACGAGAAGGTCACCCCGCTTGAAGAGACCATCAAGGGTCTCGAATATGCGGTGAAATCGCTTGATCACTCTGCGGATGCTTTCGCTAAGGGCAATGAGAAGATCCGTGGTGATTACCTGCGTGCGGCGAAGGCAAATGCTGATGCTGCGGGCAAGTTTGGTGTGGATTGGAAGCTCGATCCGAAGTATTCGGGCGTGCGTGAGCAGGTTAAGGCTGAGTACACGATCCATATGAGTGGTGAGAATGTGTACACGGCTGATGAGGTCGATGAGTTGCTGAAGCGCGTGACCAGCGGTTCGAATGTTCGTGTTCGTACGGTTGTGTCCGCGTCTGATGTGGCTGTCCGTCGGAAGGAGTTGATCTAGCGTGCTGGATGTTTATCTGAGGACGAGTCTGGGGGATCGGTTTAGGTTGACCGGCACCCCGGCGACCTCGCCGGTTCTATCCCCATATGCTGCGCTAGAGACACTCAAAGCTAACGTTTCGCGCTCTGATCTGGCGGTTCCTGGTGGTGCTGGTGTGCTGCCCGGGAGGAGCCGGTTTGGGGCGATCCAGACCGAGCTGGAATTTTATTTGCAGGCGGAGACTGGTGACGAGCTGGCGGAGGTGTATGCGCGCCTTCGTCGTGGTTGGTCGCGGGCGACGTGGGATAACCCCTGCATGATTGAGATTGAGGGCGACCACCCGCTGAACACTCTGGTGTTTGATTTGGTGGTGGATGGCGCACTGCCTGGCGTGCCGGTGGATATGTCCCGGCGCACTCAGGAGACGTTGAAGGTTCCGGTGGTGTGTCGTGATGGGATGGCGCGTACTGATGTGCAGACCGGGCGGGGAAGCGTCACTGTGACGAATGCCGGGGATACCCTCATATACCCCCGGATTGTTTATGAGGGCAATGGCGGGCGGGTTACTTGCCCGTCTGGTGCTGTTTTCACGCTTCCTAGCGTGGAGGAGCGCACGACGGTTGATCTTAAGCCGTTGAAGCTGCGTTTGGATGGTGCGGTTTCGGAGGGTGTGCCACCTGGCAAGTCTGGAACGTGGGTGTTGCCTGCTGGTGCTCGTTTGGAGTGGTGGTTGATGGTGGCCGACCCATGGGCATAGAACAACAAGATAGGGGAGGATATGCATGACCGATTGGGATAAATGGCGCAAAACCGTGGACTACGTAGTGGCGACGCAGGGGCGCTGGTACGGGATTGGAGACGCTGACGGCAACCCGCTGTTCACGCTCCCTGCCCCTATCGACTCTCAGACCCCTGATCAGTGGATGGAGTCGGCAGACCTGGCGTTGTCGTTCCCTGCGCGTGATGAGGCTGGTGCGGTTACGCGGGTCGCCGAGCTGCTGGTAACTGATTCGATCCGCGACTTTGACCCGTCCGGTCGCCTGCCCGTGGCCGAGGGGGATTACATGCTGTTGGCTGCGTTCCCTGGCGATGGTGGTGTGGTGCGTCGTGGTGGGACTATCACGCATTGCACGGCGGATGATCCTGATAGTGACGGTGTCCCGTCGACGGTGACGGTTCATGCTCTTAGCTGTATGGATGTGTGGCATACGATCCCGGCTGCGTCGTGGCCGTCCGCGTGGTGGACAGCACGACCCTACGAGGCCAAGACCGATCTGTCAGGTATCCCGTTCAAGACTCCTCGTAAATGGGCGAAGATTGAGTTGTCTACTAAGACGTATTTTACGTGGAAGAACGGCCAGGCTGGGTTCGTGATTAGGCGACTTGCGCAGGAGTCGCTAGACGCGGCGATGATGTCACAGTCCGATCCTGACGGCACCCGCTGGGTCGACGACCCCTATCAAGTGGTGGAAGTCCCGGAGGTTGATAATTCGCCGGTGATCTCGCTGGAGGCGCGGGATGGATTCCTGTGGGAGACGGTGGCGGCGCAGGCGAAGAACGCCGGCGTGATCCTGGGTGCTCGTGTGTGGTGGCCGGGTGATCCTCCGGTGCGGTGCTGGAATCAGGCGAAATCGACGATGAAGCCGGATGAGGTGGATATTTCTCCGTCGCAGGGTAAGTCGAAACGCACCCTCTCGTATAGGTCTTTTCCTCATGCGATGGTTGTGCTGACCGTGAAGGAGGTCGCTAATGCGTAGGCCGTATTTGATTGCGGAGTCCCCGCAGGTGACTGTGCTGCGGTCGCTGGCCTCGACGGCTTTCGGCAAGGTGAGCATCACTCTGCCTGAGGGTGCGGAGATGGATGGTATTTTCACCCCGTCTGCGCCGGGTAACGAGTTGGGCTATGTCGCAGCGCTGAATAGCGAGAAGCGCGTTGGGGGCATGTTTCGGCGTTTTGTGCGCGCCGATGTGGACATCACAGCTAAGGGCGCGCCCGCCCCTGCGTCTGATGTGGAGCAGGTTCTAGACGAGGCCGCTAAGCGCACATCAGGCGAATTCTTCCTGGAATCCGATATTACCCTTGCTGGTCTGGGCGACTGGGTTCCCCTGCAGGATTTTCATGTTGGCGATCTGGTCGACGTGGAGATTTGGGGGATGGTTGTGCCTATGCGTGTGACGCGGATTGAGCCGATTGTGTCTGATCATTCGGTTGTGGATTGGCGTGTGCATGTGGGTGGTCAGTTGGTGTCTGATGAGGATGCGCTACTCGCTGCTAATGCGACGATTCATCGGGTGTTGGTTGAGGATCGGCGTGATTTGGCGGGGTTGTCGGAGCGTGTGGTGGCGGCGCAGTCTGCTGCTGATGCTGCTGGTGAGTCTGCTCGTGTGGCTGATGGTAAGGCTGTAGCTGCTGATTCAAAGGCCAAGGCTGCTGGTGATGCTGCGAAAGAGGCTGACGATAAGGCAGTTGCTGCGCAGGCGACGGCTGATGACGCTGACGGCAAGGCTAAGAAGCTGGCGGAAGCCTTGTCTGGTGGTGGGGCGACGATCCCTACTGTGATGGCTGACCTGCAGCGCCTGAATAAGCAACTGCAAGAGAATGACGAAGGCGGCGCTGCTGACCAGGGACTAATCCCGGCGTATATTGCGGCGAACACTAAGCGCTGGGAGCTGCAGGAGAAAGTCGACAAGCAGCAGGACGAGCTGGCCGAGGCTAACCGGCTGGCTACGGAGGCTAATGCGGCTGCGATTAAGGCGCAGGAAGACCTCGCTTTAGCTAAGGTGCGTGAGGATCGTGTGCGCCCGAAGCTCGCCATCGCTACGCGTGGTGCCTGGATGAAAGGTGCCTATATCACGCCTGACAAGAGGTTCAAGATTGAAACTGATGATCTGCAGCGTGGTGTGACGATTACGGCGCTTGGTGATTGGGAGGGTGCGGTGGTGGTGTTTTACGGCAACGGCAAGGCTCTGGGCGCTGATGGCGGAACGGAGATGAAGTTCCAGCTGGTCGCGGCTACGGAGGGGCGGTCGTGGTCGTATTTACCCTCCGCCCTGGTGGGTGTTGATCGTGTGACGTTGATGACTATGCCGAATGAGTACATTCTGGGGAGCTAAGGGAGCTTGAAAATGACCCGTGTTCAGGGTGATCTGAAAATTATTACCGGTACGGCTGAGGCTTTTACGGAGGTGTGGGTGCGCTCGAAGACGGCGCGCCCAGTATCTGGCGGCTGGCTGATGACCACAAACGACCGTAAACCCGTGTTCGACGGCAAGGTCGATCTAGAGCTGCTGCCTGGTGCGTGCGTGCTGGTGGCCGTGTCTAGTGGCCTGCCGGGCGAGTCGGTGGAGCTGATCGTCCCGGAATCGGGCACGGCCAGCTTGGAGGCGTGTATTCGCGCAGCGGAGTCTGCGGGCGATCTGGAGCGTGACGCGCTGGATGAGCTGCGTCGGGATTTCGGCGCGTGGCTAGATGAGGCGCGGGCGTCTGTGTCGGCTGCGGGTGATTCCGCGAAGGCCGCTAAGACGGAGGCTGGTAAGGCCGCTACGTCCGCGACGAATGCCGGTAAGTCTGCTACGGCTGCTGCCGGGTCGGCAAGCGCGGCTAAGACCGCTGCCGATAACGCTAGCAAGTCCGCTACCGCCGCTGATGGTTCTGCGAAGGCGGCTGATAAGTCGCGTTCCGATGCCTCTAGTTTCGCTAATTCCGCTAAAACGGCTAGTGAGCAGGCCACGGCGAGCGCGCAGGCCACGCAGGATAACGCTGAAACCGCGGCGAACTCCGCTAGTGCCGCGAAGGCTGATGCTAAAAGCGCCCGGGATTCCGCCACATCTGCGAAGAAGGAGGCTGACCGCGCGAAGTCCAGCGCCGATAGTGCTGGTTCGTCTGCTAGTGGCGCGAAGGGCAGTGCTGACGCGGCTAAGGGGGCTGCCGACGCTGCGGGTAAGTCCGCGACCGCGGCAGCTGGTAGTGCGAGTGCGGCGAAGGCTGATGCTGGTAAGGCGGCTACGTCCGTGACGGAGGCGGGCAACTCCGCGAAGGCCGCTAAGGCTGACGCTGACCGGGCGGCTACTATCGCGTCCTCTACGTCGTGGAACGGCGACCGGCTGACAGTGAACGGCAAAACTAGCCCTAGCCTGACTGGTCCGCGTGGTGAGAAGGGCGCACCCGGCGACGCAGCCAGAGCAACCACTACCGAATACGGCTCCATTAAGCTGTCCGGCGATCTGGGTGGCACGTCTGACGAACCGCGTGTGGTGTCCCCGCTGTCTGGGTCGATTATCCCGTTTGAGGGGGACAGGCAATCATGGGCGGCTGTGTCCGGGATTGAGAAGGTGGTGGACGGTAACGTCCCGCCGGGTACCTACTACACGCTGACGAAAAACACTGTTTTTGACGAGCGCGCATTCCGCGTCACGCCCGGCGTGCCCTACTATTTCGCGGTGTGGATTAAGTCGGATAAGCCGGGGCAGAAAACCTATCTTGAGGTGCGGAAACATGGCGATCTGGGCACGCAGTCTTTGAGTGTGGAGTCCGGCACTATTGGCGTGAGCGACGCTAGTTATTTCATTGGTGATGCGGAGGTGCCGACGGAGTGGACACTGTGGGAAACGGTGATCCGTTTTAGGCCGTCGGCATCGAAGTTGGTGATTGGCCGGTGGTATCCGAACCACTCTCGCGGTAGTGAGCGTAACGCGCAGCTGATGGTGGGCGACATTATGCTGACCCCACTGTCCCCTGATTTGGAGGCCCGCGCGGGCCTCTCGAAGATGGATAGGTTGTGGCAGAACGCGGTAGGTACCGAGGCAAACAAGATTACCCGCCGGGGGTCGGAAAACCAGCTGGTGAAGACAGGTACGGACGGGTCGATTTGGATTCAGACCGTAGCTGTGACAGACCAGCATCACGCAGCTAATAAAGCGTATGTGGACGGGGCTGTACGGGATAAGGCCGACGCTACACACAAGCACACTCTGGCGGACATCACGAACGCGCCTAATAGTCACACGAGCGCAGCAACGGCTAACACTTTGGTGTCCCGCGATAGTTCCGGGCGTACACAGGTTGCCGCCCCCACGAGTACCAGACACGCGGCGACGAAGGGGTATGTGGATTCCATGAGTGGCTCTCTGACAAAGATGATGGATACGTACTTAACCAAGGGTGATTTTGAGCTACGTGTAGCATCGTCCGCCCCATCGTCCGGCACGGCGTCCAACGTGATCACATTCGTGAAGGAGTAGCGCCATGCCTATCAGTATTGGAAACAGCGGGGTTAAAGAAATCTATGTAGGCGGTGCGCCTGTGTCCGCCGTGTATGCGGGCACGTCGCTAGTGTGGCAGCGTCGTAAGAAAACCGACGTGCTGAAGGGCTATTTCGACTACCTAGGCTTCACTACCTGGGAGGGCGCGACTAGCGTCACGGCACCGGAACTGGGGGTTAGCTGGACAGCCGCGGCGATGGTTCCCACAGGCAAAACAGTCACTATCGGCGGGGTTACCCTAAGCAACACAAGCGGCACTGTGCGGGCGGCGATCAAGTCCAACCGTGCGACAATGACACTACAAAAGTCCGGCGTAACCTCACCTACCCCCGTAGTGATGGTGTGCGCAAGCAAAGACTGGTACGGCTACCGTGCGCGAATGTGGGTAGACGGCGTGGACGTAGCATCGGACACGAACGGCGGCGCACTGAAGGGTAGCGAGTCCGCACAGGGCGGCCCCGTAAGCGCTGCCCCGGAATGGGCAGCCTTTAAGGTAGGCGAGGAGGCCGGGGATGTGCACGGTGGTGGGGACTTTGAGCGCATCAAGCAGGCGATTGCCTATGGCGCGCTTGAGGCTGTGTTCTATCGAAGTAACGCAAAGAATCTTCCCGCTATGGACGGGTTTAGGTGGGTGACTGCGCACCGAGCGCGCGGCGGCAGCGCCGCCAACCCTAGGGG
>NZ_JAKRMT010000023.1:0-19685 GCF_022346045.1 Corynebacterium sp. ACRQJ
GCGGACCAGTCAGGCTAGGGCTAGTTTTGCCGTTCACTGTCAGCCGGTCGCCGTTCCACGACGTAGAGGACGCGATAGTAGCCGCCCGGTCAGCGTCAGCCTTAGCGGCCTTCGCGGAGTTACCCGCCTCCGTCACGGACGTAGCCGCCTTGCCAGCATCAGCCTTCGCGGCGCTCGCGCTACCAGCAGCCGCGGTCGCGGACTTACCCGCAGCGTCGGCACTACCAGCGGCACCACTAGCCGAAATTGCCGCGGTCTCCGCGCTAGTTTTAGCCTCCCCGGCGCTCGCTTTCGCACGGTCAGCATCATTCTTCGCGGACGTGGCGGAATCCTTCGCACTGTTAGCGTCGATCTGTGCGGCATTAGCCGCCTTAGTCGCCGTTTCAGCGTTACCTTGCGCCGCCTTCTCGCTCGCCGCAGCTTGCTCACTAGCAGTTTTAGCGGAATTAGCGAACGACGATGCATCAGAGCGACTAGACGCCGCCGCCTTCGCGGAACCATCGGCAGCTGACGCGGACTTACCAGCATTATCAGCACTAGTCTTCGCAGCGGACGCGCTACCCTCGGCAGCCGTGGCAGACTTACCCGCCGCCGTAGCGGAGCTTGCGGCCTTACCCGCGTCAGTCTTAGCCGCACCCGCGGAAGAGGCTGCAGCCCTGGCCGACTTATCGGCAGCGTCAGCAGACGACGACGCGGACTCTGCCCACCCCTCGAGCTGCCCTGCACCGCGAAACGCAGAGGCAATGCGCCCAGCCTCGTCTGCAGCCTTGCGCGCCTCTCGCGCCGCCCTCTTGACCGCGCTAACCTGCTCCGGCTCCCATTCATAGACGTTATCTAGCAGCTTGAGGAAATCTACCTTGGCCTCATCTGGCACATCGACTCGCACATCGTGGGTTACACCGTTGCCCTGGATCGTTAGCTGCACTGGGCCAGGCTCCACATTCTCGATCGTGAAGCGCCCGCCCTTGATCTCCGCGACCTTCGGCTCGCCCGTTACAGCGAACGTGCTACCTGGGCGCAGCTTCAGAGCGCGCAGCAGCACTGTACCCTCGGTGGGCACCGAATTTACCGAGGCTAGGCTTCCGTTGATAGTAGCCATCACAAACCACCTGATTCCTATTCGTTCGGGACTGTCTTCTGGCCGGGCTCAATCGCCCGATTGTCATGCTTTATGGCGAATAGATTTGAGTACAACGTCCCCCCTAGAAAACGTGTATTGCCAGTAACAGAGGCGCGAACGCCTACAAACACATTTGGGCGATCCACTACCACAGAAAACACCACGGTTGAGGTCTGCTTACCGCCAATGATTGTCATATTCGTAGTAAGCAGTTCGCGCAGTAAGATATCGGAGGGCGGCGGGGTGTTCTTAGTCCACTTATCCCTACTTACGAACAGATGCACATCTAGCTGATCTGTCAGTAGAGCATCAAGAGACCCCGCCTGATCCTTCGTGACGGTAGTGTATACCGTCCATAGGCCAGTTTCTTCTAAAATGATGCCGCCGTCAGGGTCTACCTTCGCGCCCCTCGATGGGCCAAGCTGCCCGCCAAACGGCAGGAAGCGCCACTTTCGGCCTGTAAAGACGTAGCCAGAGCTGGTGTAGACGTTAAGCGTCTGGTAGGCCGATGCATAGCCACGCACGCCGTCCAGTAGTTCTACGCGGTCATTCAAGGTGGTCTGGTAGTCCCGCACCTCCACGCCAGCCTCTTTGACGGGGTTGAAAATGCTGCTTAAGCTGCCCGCGATCCCGCGCAAACCTTCTTGAAAAGCTTTTCCAATACCGCCGATGATGTTGGTGAAGAAGTTCGTTCTCCCCTCGCGCCATGGCAGCAGCGCTTGAGACCTGATCTCCGCCCGCGCAGAGTCTTCAGTTACCGCCTGCAGCGCCTTCACGCTCGACGGGGTATAAGCCCCCTTAGGAACCGGCTTTGAATCGTCAGGGTAAACACTCACAACTCCGCCCCCTTATCCAGCGCCCTACGTAGCGCCTCCCTATCCTCATCGGACATAGAGTCCACTACCCGCTGCATCTCGTCGTTCTCCGGCGGGCGATCTACCCACCGGCCACCAGCCGCACCATCGAACACGCTCACGCCATCACGCGGCACCTCATACCAGATTTCCTGCTTGTCACTACAGTGCCTAAAACCGGCTAAATACAGGTGCTTAGACCACTCGCGCAGGATCGCTTCAGGCACTAGCAAGGGCGCGCCAATCGAGTCTCCAATATTTAGCAGCGCCCACAGGAAATGTTCGTCCGGCTTGCCCATATCGCACTTATCTTGTGTAGGTAGCCCCATGGCTAAATCACTCCTAGATCATGGATCGCGCCCGTCACCTCGCGGATACGCTCAAGCGCGTTCTCCACCGGGTCTTCAACATCATTCGGGTCGCCGACAGTAATTTCCCACTCATGCGGCGAGTCCGCGCCCCACGAGAGCTTCAACTCCTTCACTTGCTCGACCACCGTGTAGCCATCAGGCGCACCCGGCACCTCGCCGCCTACACGATCACCGAGGAAGAAATGACCCTGGCCATTCTCGCCGATCAGGTATGGTGAAGCGTCGCCGATATGCATCGAGTGCGAGACGCGCTGCCTAGTGCGCCAAAACTCCGCACGAATAGCCAGCAGGCTCGATAGTGTGTACGCCTTATCTCCGCCCGAACCGAAATTCTCGTAATAATGCGACCAGCCAAGCTTTCGCGTACGTAGCGGACTCTTGACGGTCTGGAAAGCCAAGAACACGTCCTCGTATAGTGGCGCGAGTAGGGCGTCAGCAGCGCCGCCGAAATCGGGGATAAAGAAGTACCGCGAAGCCAAAGCGCCAGCCAGCTTGATCGACGCGCTAATCCCCTCGTTTACTCCGGGCATAGAGTGTCCGCCGACCGTCACCTGCCCCACCGTGGCTGGCTGCCAGGTGAAGCTGGTGGACTCTGCCGTATTCTGCCCATCGCGGACGTTCGTGCGGTAGGCGATCCACGGCTTTTGCGGTGCCACACCGAGGAAGCCTGAAACCTTGTACTGCTCCGGCTCCGAGACGAACTCCAACGCGGCGCGCGCCTCATCGACGAGGTTGTCTGCGAGCTCCAAGCCACTGCGGATAAACCCGCCTGCGATAGTGCCGCCGATCGCCGTTTCGCTAAACCAGCCAGACTTGTCCACAATGTCGATAACCAGCTGCCCCGGCCTATATAGCCCAGCGCCGAACCACGGCTGCGGGTCGCCCGGAAACCATCGGCGACACTCCACCATCAGCTGCCCGTCGCCCAATGTGGTTTCCGCCATATCCAACCAGTTCTTAAATCGGCTCACCAGCACAGTCCACTTGGAATCATCAAGCAATAGCGACGAAGGCTTGACCACGATAGGCCACTCTTTGTAATTCAGCCCCTGCAGCCACGAGCGTGCCGACAGTGGGTCATCAGGTAGCGACCACAGATTCCCCTGCAGTCGGAACAGATTCAGGAACAACGAGAGCTTCAGGGTGTAGACCGACGGCCCAGCCAAGATGAACTGCTTCGGAAACTGCACCGCCGATGGGGTCAGCGGGTTAGACCACACCTGAATGTGGCGCAGCTCCTCCATGTCGTGCAAGAAGTTCAGGGTAACGCTACGCACCCCGTTCTCGTCCTGCTCCGTCACAGCATCAGACAGGCGACCGGTCCACCGCGCGCCGTCCTTGTCCACTCGAACATGGACGTTCTGCTTCTTACGCCGCCAATGCTCGATAACCCACTTCGCTAGGTGATGCTCATACGGCAAGACGAGCTGGCCAGCACCCACCGCATTGAGCTTCCACTCGAACGAAGCATCGTAGAAGCCAAGGCACCTAGCGACGAGCTGCCAGTCGCCATCGTAGATGTAGACCTCCGGCTCCTTGCGGCGAATATCTGCCCGCCTCATGCGACGAGACAGGGCGGCCTCGTAGATTGAGTCCAGCCTGTCCAGATCAGCGTTAGCCACCACCTACACCTCCTCTACTCCATACCCCACGGGCGAGACCACTTGTGATCCACCCTGACCTGAGCAGTTGCCCCGGCCATGTTGTTTGTCTGCCCCCAGGCGTTAATGAGCCGCCCGGCGATGTAGTCCACGTTCAGGAAATCCAGAATCGGGTCACCGATCTTCTGCAGCCATGGCGGGCGTTTCGGGTTGTATAGCGCCTCATGGATCACCTTCGCCACGTCTTCAGGCGTGCGCCTAAACACCTGCTCTTTGCCGAGCCTCTTCGCCCACCTAGCGATCTCGCTAGCAATCCACTCACGCCAACCCGGCGGCAACACCACCGGCAGGTTAGGCAGCGGATCGACCGCCACCGGAATCTGCGTGGGCGCCGTGCGCGGCGGGATCGGATTCTGGAAGAACTGGCCACCCATCTCCGCCCAGAGAAGCGTGTCATCGTTGGCGGTGATCAGCTCCTCTAGCGGATCAGTATCCACTAGAACCTCGCGGCCAAGAGGCTGGAAGGGTAGGACGATCGTGCGATCCTTCTCATCGTCTTCGCGGAATGAGGCGTCAGGCAGAATGAACTTCGCCGGGGCGGTCAGTACCCACTTCGGCCATGTCGGCACATCGCCAGGGTTACTAACCGTTACGGTGCTGCCGTACCAGTTCAGGCCGTCGAATACGTACTCGTCGCGCTCATGCGCTGAATACCAGAACGGGTCTTCGGCTGTTACCACAAACTCGACCAGGCTGGCCGCGTAGTAGTGCGGGTCTTTATCCCACTGATATGACGGAGCCTCGCCCAGGCGCACCTTCAGGCGACGCTCGCCACTCATTGTGGAGCGCACCACTAGCTCGGCCTGCTTGTCATAGTCCAGCGCGCGACGGAAATCGGAATCGACGCGCGCCCACTCTACCGACGAGTCTGCATAGATCAGCACACGCAGCACGATATTGCGCTCCTCCATGCGAAAACCACGGTAGGTGGTGCCCGCCTGTCCCGCACGCGGCTTGAAGTGAGTGGTAGCGGGGGCATCGAACAGGTCGCCCACACTACCCTCGATCATCACCACAGGGGAATGCGCCGAGCGTGGCCCACTGATATTCCAGATCGACCCGTCGGCACCATGGAGTGAAACATCGACCGAATCGGCAAAACCCATTTACCTAACCCCCTTCGCGCCTGCAGACTGTTTCGCCTGCAGCTTCCTATATTCACTAAACGCACGCTGCGTTGAATCCACAACGATCTTGACGGACTGTCCAGGGTTGGCTGCAGCGCTAGCGGCAGCAGCAGGCGCACCAGAGGTCGCCCTAGCGATAGACGCCATACCAGCGCTAGCCAGCTGTGGTACCGTGCGTGCCATCTCCTCTGCGGACTTCAGGGCGAGCGGAACCACGTCCCCGCCCCTCATTGTGTCCAGGATCGCCCCAGACCAGCCAGCCTCGAGCAGGTCAGCAACCGGGTTAGACTCGCCGCCATCTTCCACAACGGCCTTATTGGCCTCCAAGGCAGCCTTGACCGCCGGAACCTCCTTGAGCGCAGGCAGGCCGAACACATTGCGCACATCTTCCAGTTGCCCCTCAATGAGTCCAGCTGCGATAGATGCGCCCACCTCGTCAGGCTTAACCTCCTCCTTCTCGGAGGTGGTCTCTGCAACCTTCTCGTCGCTCTCGTCCTTAGCGCTAGCCTTGGAGCCCTTGGCCTTCGGGTCGTCGATCTCGACCGGCTTATCGACCTGCTTGACGCGCACGCCGTTGGCGAACTTCTCGATCTCGCTAACCATCGGCCTGGCGACCTGCGCCCACTGCTCGTTCGACAGGATCGCCTTCTTCAGCGTCTGCCACTGGGCATTAGTGAACACCGGCTCCGGCTTGCCCGTCTCGTTGTGAACACGGGTTACACCCGGCTGCAGGTAGCCGCCGTTGTCGTACCAGTTGTTCGCCTCCCAGAAACGACGAGCAGCCGACGGGTCGCCGTAACGATCCTTGATGTACCGCGCACCGGCGTTAGCCTGCACAGCGGCATCTGGGTTGCGGTCAGGCAGGTACTGCTGCAGAGTGCCTGAGGACGGATTGAACTGGAACAGGCCGAACGCACCGGAGGACGGGTTGGTCGCCGTGGTGTTCCAGCCGGACTCGCGCCCGATGATCCACTTCGCGTCCTCCCACTGCTGGCCAGTCCAACCGTGACGCTTGAACACTTCCTGCACCTTGGCCATCGTGTCACCATTCACGCCGGACAGGTCGACGTCACTTGACCCGCCGCCTCCAATCGGGAGCTTCGACTTAATCCAGTCCCACATGGTCGAGGCGGCTTTCTTCAGGAACTTGCTCGGCACAGGTGCCCACGGTCCGACCTTCTCCTTGAACTTCGGCAGGGCGTCGATGACCTTATCCCACGCAGCCTTGGCGAGCCGTGCAACCGGGTTGCCGCCGCCAGTAATGCCAAAACCACCAGAGATGAACTCGCCGACAAAGTCTCGCAGCGTGAACTGCTTCGTAAAACTACGATCGTCAGAGCCAAGCGCGGAGCCGCCGATCTGAACACCCTTGCCGCCGCCTGCGGACTCCATATTAATGCCACCCAGGGTGCCAGCCATGTGGCCATCGTTCACGCCAACAGTGACGGGTCCAGACAGGCCAGGCGACCAGCCCGGAGGGGTACTGCCCATGAAGGTGTGGGTAGTAAACAGGCGACCGCCGAACGGGCCACCATTCAGGTGGCTAGTGATCGCAGACCACAGGCCAGAACAGTCGAACGACGGGTTACCCACGCCACCCCACTGGTAGGGCTTGCCGTGGTGCTTACGCGCCTCGGCTTGAGTGCGACGAATCTTATCGTCCCATGTGCCGCCCTTCTTGAAGGCGATAACGCCACCCGTGTGGAACCCTGCGCCCTCGCCGAGCTGCTTCTTCACAGCGCTAATGCCACCGTTACGCGCGGTGCGGTTCATGGCCTCGACAGCTGCTGGACCACCGACAGCGCGAGTCCATTCTGGGCGCATGATCGCCTCGCCGCCAGACAGGGCGAGCTGGCCACCCGTGGGCGAGAAGAAAGCATGAACGTCACGGCCAGGCGTATAGCCGGGCAGAACGCCACCCTTGGCGTATTGTGCCACGGGACCAAGCGGTTTGAGCTTCTTATCGTCCAGGCCAACGAAGCCTGCAACCGCGTTCCACGCCTTGCGAATACCGTTATTGAAAACGGTGTCCACAATGAACGCGACGGGCTTGCGGGCGATATTGCCGATGCGATCCCAGGTGTTCTTGATCGCGTCGACGGCGACACTGAACCCGCGCTTCACCCAGTCAAGACCGGTCCTGATCTTGCCGAATACGTGTTCGTCGATCCACTTGGCAACTTGGTGCAGGACTCTCGACATGTCTCGCCAGCGGTCGCCGATCCACTGAAATGTCGGCTTGATGACGTTGTTGTAAAGCGCCGATAGCGCAGTCTTGAGAGCGTCCCACGCCACGCGAATGACATTCTCCCAGATCCACTTAATCCCGGCGGCCATGATCTGCCAACCGTTCTTAATATGGCCGAAAATGGGCTGCAGGACGTTCGACCACATGAACTGCGCGGCGATTTTCAGGGCGTCCCACGCGGGGCGAATGATGCCCTCCCAGCGCGCCTTCATGCTCAAGGCGAGCAGATTCCACGCGCCCTTAATGAAATCGAAAACCGGTTTCAGTACGCTATTCCACAGGAACTGCGCCGCAACCTTCATCGCGTCCCACGCGGGCTTAATGAGCGTATTCCACGCCCACTGGAAAACCGCAGACATAGCCTTCCATGCCAGCATGATAGGCGTGATCAGAATGGTCAGCACGATGGCCGCCACCCACTTAGCCATGGTGGCGAACGCTCCCAGCGCAGGCTTGATGTAGGTCTCCCACATGTTCGACACAATGCCGCCCAGCTCCGAGAACTTCTGCGCCATCCAGTCAATAACCGGGCGTAGGAACTCCATGAACTTAGCCCAGATTTTCTTGCCGGTCTCCGTCTTCGTGAAGAACCACGTCAACGCAGCAATAGCCGCCACTACACCGGTGACAATCGCGCCGATCGGGTTAGCCTTGATGGCTAGACCAAGCCCCTTAAAGCCGCGCGCGGCCATTCCGATAGGGCCATTCATCTTCACTAGCGCGGAACCTGCAGCCTTCGCGTTCTCCTTCACGAGCAGCGACGCTTTACCGAAGGTACCTACGTTAGGTGCAGCCTGTCCGGCGTACTTCCACGAGTCCTTCAGCGCCCCGCCGAAGTTCTTTACGAAGCTAGTACCCTTCTTCGCTGCATCGTAGGCGTCCTTGGCCTTGTCGCCAAAAGAGGTGAGCCCCTTATTGGCGGCCTTGAGTGTATGGAAGCCAACAAACGCAGTCACGAACGCATTCACTGCGCCCTGGTTATTGACCATGATGTCCGCAAGCTTCTCGAGCGCAGGCACGAGGATATGGTCAATCAGTGGCGTGACCGCCTCGAGCACACCCAGCAGCGACACCATGGAGGCAGTCATGCCAGCCTCACCTAGCGACGCAGCGACACGTGCCAGCGGGGTGGCCATGCGTAGCGCAGCATCGGCCAGTGTTCCGAAGTGCTGACCTAACCGGCCAAACATGCCCTCGGTCGCCTGGCCATTGAAGCCGCGCTGAAATTGATCCCACCTATGCTTGACCGCGTCGATAGCTTCGATGCTCTTGTCGCGGAAGTTGAGAATGTTTGTCACTAGCGCACTGTTTTCCGATAGCGCGTTAGCCTCATCACCGCCCGCAAGGTTGACACCAATCTCCTTGGTGTACTCGCCGGTCGAAAACAGCTCAAGGAAGCCCTTCAGCTTGTCGTTCGCCACGTCGATACGGTCGGAGATGTTGTTGAATACTGCAGGGGCGGCGTTAAACGGGGCGCTAAGAATAGTCTCACCCAGACGAGCCCACGCAGCGCCAATGTTCGCCAGCGAGCCAGTGAACGTATCGCCCGCCTTTAGCGCCTGGCCGCCGATAGTCTCATCCATCGCCTTTTGCAGATCATCGAACGAGATTTTGCCCTCGGAGGCCATTTTGCGAATTTCTTCAGTCGACTTACCCATCGACTTCGAGAGCGCCTGTGTAACTGGAATAGCGTTCTCTTCCAGCTGCATGAGCGTATCGCCCATCACGCGGCCACTATTGATCGCCTTCGTATAAATGGGAGCCACATCAGCGAAGCTCTTGTTAGCGAACGACGCGGAGTCGCCAATAGTCTTAAGGACACCAGTCAGCTCCTTGCCGGGCTTAATACCGCCCGCAAGAGCCATAGCGGCAGCGTCGGCAGCTTCAGACGTGGAGAACGCGGTTCCCTTCACCGCAGCCGTCACATCGTCCATGAGGCCAGTCTGCTGCTTAGCGGTATAGCCCAGCGCCTCGAACTTCACCTTCGCCTGCTCGATAGCGTCAAGACGATCAAAGCCCTTCTTCAGAGCAGTGCCAAAAGCGGCAGCGGCGGCACCACCAGCGGCGAGCGCGCCAACCTTGGCGGTCTTCTTCAGGCCGCTGGTGATCTTCTCGCCGAGCGCGGAGCCGGTCTTTTCACCCTTAGAGGCAATGCCCTTAAGCTGCTTGTCGATCTCCTTTTGCATGCCCTTAGTGCGGGGCGAGATCGTAACCCACGCCTGCGCTAGCTCAATACCAGCCACCTGATGCTCCCTAATCTAGAACTTCATGCCCAGCAACTCCGCGAGCCTCTTCGCGGGAATCTTCGCCCCGCCATGCTTCTTCTTGCCCGGCTCCTGCATGCCTGGGCGGGGGATCGGCTTAGGGCGATTGCGCCCCTTGGAGCCGTCCTTAGTCTTGAACCACACGAGAATGTTCGTCAGGTCGACGAGGTTCGCCGTTAGGTGCTCCTGCACGCCCCATAGCGCCTCTTCGCCGGTCTCTAAGGCGTGAAACGCCGACCCCTTAGGGGAATGCTTGACGAAAACTAGTAGATCGCGCCACGAGTAATCCAAGGCGTCAGGATCGAGGAACCACCGCAACCGCATACCTGCGCGGATCAGGTCGGCCTCGATGCACTCCTTCTTGCCTGGATCATCGAGGACGTCTACTAGTCCTCGGATTCCCCCGTGGTCACCTCGGAGGCCTTCTGCCACGCCTCCAGCAGCTCCCCGATCTCATCAATACCCATAGTGTCGATGATCTCAAGGGTCTTCTCGTCTGCCGTGGACTCGAACAGCAGGAACGCCTGCTCAGACTCGTCAGCCTTGCGCATACGACGCATCGTGCCGAACGGCAGCTTATCGAACCGTGGTAGCTCAATGTTCTTGCCGTTGAAGTCGTAGTTGAACTTGTTTGGATTCTTCTTTGTTGCCATCGTGTGCCTCCAATAGAAAACGGTGTGCCTAGAAAAGTGAAAGATGAAAAAGAGGGGGCGAGGACGGCACACGGAGTCCCCGCCCCCAAGGAGGCTACTTATTAGGCGCGGCACCCCCACGCGCCGAACTAGCTATCTAGCCCTCGGAGTCGCCCGGATCCTCCGTGCCGCCCGGAGCCTCGGAGCCAGAGTTGGAGTCACCAGACTTAGCGTCAGGCTTAACCTGGTACTCGTAGCCCTTGTTGCCGTCCGCGTCCACGAACGCCTCGATCGTGACCTCCATAGAGATCACGTCAGAGTGAGTAAAGTTGCGGTCGCCAGTCTCAGTGATCTGGCCATCCGGGACGACCAGGCGAATCTTACGATCTGCGCCACGGTCGAAGACCTCAATAACCCAGGTCTTGTGAGGCAGGATGTCAGAGTTCTTCTTCACCAGAATCTGATCACCCGAAACCTCGACGTTCTCGTCGCCGTAGATCAGCTTCAGAACCTCCGCGTTGCCCAGCTCAAGGAAAGTGAAGCTGTAGGTAACGGTGTGGTCGTTCTGGATCACGCGGACGGTATCGCCGCCCCACGCCTTGATCTTGTCGGTATCGCGCTCGTTAGCCTCCGTGACGCCGTCCTCGCCAATGAAGCCAGCCGGGACGAAGCCAGCAGCCTCCAGGTCGGTGCTAGCGTCAGGAAGGGACGAAGTGTCGGTAATAAGGTCGCCTACCCACAGCCCGCCAGAGCTATCGGGAATGCCAACCAGAACATCTTGAGTGTTACCCAGTGCCATGTGAATATTCCTCCTTTAGGAATGAGTGATGTTGTTTGTTGCCAGCCGAAGCTCGCCTGTGAATTGGTAGCGAACCCTGTCCACGTCTGGCTGCGGGTAGTTCACCGGTCCAGCAACTTCTCGCCAAAACCGAATACCCGCGTCATGTACTTTTTCGCCCGCGCTGCCATCAAGCACCACGCGAGCCTCGTTGGCTAGCTTGGCCGCCGTGCTACGGCTCTTGGAGTAGCAATTAACCCCAATAAGAGCCGCGTCGGTTACTTCATTTCTCCGCACCCCACCTAGGCGCGTAATACGCACATAGGTGCTTGGAATGTCCCTAGGTGGGGTGATGTATACCGGCACGTCTAAACGCTGCCTAAGCAGCGTTACAGCCACCATTTCAGCGTCAGGAATCACGACCTACCAGCCCCTAACGCCTTCAAGAGCGTGTCGTTGGTCGCCTGATCTCGACGCGCATCACCATCGCCTGTGGCAACGAACGCGCGCCAACGATCAGCAGTGCCCGGCGAGCCGGACTCCATTACGTAAGTGCCCTTGCCGTTAGCCTGCGCGGACTGCTGTACCGCCCGCGCCTTCTCGTCGACGAGACGCGCCACGCCCGGCGACTTACGCAGCACGGCATAGGCGTGCCAGTTATGCCACGTCTTCATGAGACCCCCTCGATAGCGTCACCTTGTCCAGGCCAACGCTCCCCCATGGACCATGATCCCAGTTGGCTACTGGCCCATCGACACGAAACCAGCCAACACCAGGAAGATAAATCTCATCTTCAGGCTGAATATTCGCACCAACGGGAATAAACGCCGCAGCGTCGTAGTCAACCCGGTACATGTGCCCATCAGTACCTGGCTCCTCGCCACCCGTGAGCCACCATGCGGCGACCGCAATAGGTTCAGGCTCGCCGAGCATGTAGGCAGGGTCGCCATCCTCGTTGACCGCCTCCATACCGCGCCGTAATTGCAGAGTGTGCTTCACTGGAAAATCCATCACGCCCACCCCGTCGAATACGGCCCGAGCAAGTACTTCTCCGGCCAGGTCGACGGCCAATCCCGATACAGCTCGCGTGCCTCGTCAGGGAGCATGTCTACCGAGTAGACGCGCCGTGAGGCGGAGTCTGCGAGCCGCTTCAGTAGCGCCTCCTCGGACGGGAAAAACATGGACGAGCGCTGACGGTAGGACTCTTGAGTACTGAATGGCCCCATCGTCTTTGACTGTGAGGCCACGCCGCCAGCGCCTGCTTCTCCCCAGCGCACAATCGCGCCGCGAATCACACCAGCCGCCGCGTCCTGCGTATCCTGGTCAGCATTCTTCAGCCCCGGCGCAATAGTGACCGCCATAGCCACGGCATCGCGGATAAACAGCTCCGCCGTCTCGTCCGTGATGTCGAGGCCGTAGGCGCGCAACTCGTCAGGGGTAATTTCGATTGCCATAGGCTCCCCCTTCCGTCATAGTGACGCTATCGTCTTACGCGCCGGAACCCGGAACGGTATCTCCCGGCTTCACGAACTTGACGAAAGCGTCATCCTTCATAATCGTCCAACCGAACATGATCTCCGCGATGAACGCCACGGAGTTGCGGCGCTGCAGGTCGCCATTGCCCAGCGGGTCGCCGTACTCGATACGGCGCAGCGGAATATCCAGCGCGCGACCGAAGCGAACCTGCTGCCAATCGCCACCGATAGCCAGAATGTTCGTGTCCGCAGAGGCGTCAACACGGCCAGACACAGTCTTAGCGACCGCCACCGGCAGGCCAGCGAAGGTAGAGATGCCCTGGCCGCCCATGTTGATCTCCGGGTAGAGGCGGCGGCCTTCCTTATCGCGCGCGTTAGCGATGTACGCAGCGAAACGCGGGTCGGCAGCAAAGCCGTCGAAGTTGCCGTCAGCCTCGTTGACCAGGCCGTAGCCCTCCCACATCGCCTCATCGACCGCTTCCGGTTCAGGCAGCTCGATCTCATGTGCGGTCTTGGTGACGTATTCCTGACCGGACAACTGACCACCGTCGATAGCCTGGCGGCCATGCAGGACAGCCAGGTCGATCTGGCGAGCCAGGGCACCGGCTGCCTCCGCACCAATCTGCTCGAGCACGTTCACTGGGTTAGTCTCGATAGCCTCCATGGTGAACTCCATGCCGACCACAGCCTTGATCGGTCGGAAGCTCTTAGCACCAATCTGCATATCGGACTGCTTCTTGTTCTCGCCCTCGCCAATGATCGCGGCAGCCGGGCGCTTAGTCAGCGTCGGAATCGTGTTCTCGCCCAGAATCACCGGGTGCGCCTTAGACAGGCGCGGAACGACCGCTTCTTCCAGTGCGTCCTTCCAAATTTCCTGGGACAGGTTCCGTGGCAGGGTATCCTGCCCGCCCTTGCCGCCAATCAGAGAGTTGAGCTTTTGCGTAGCCATTAGTGTGTTCCTCCTTCAAGGAATCGTGTGTTTGTGGCTTGGTTTTATTAGCGAGGGCTAGCTGCCTGCCAACATGCGGCGCGCGTACGCCTCGGCAGACGATTCATTCTCATCGCGCCCTACGTTCTTCACGTATGCGCCCGTTGCTGGTGCCTGCGCGGCCACATACTCCGCAAGACGCTTGGCGTGCGCCTCAATCGCGTCCGTATCGTCGCCTACGAGAAGATCGGCCGGTACGCCATGCTCGCTAGCCGCCTTAGCTTTTGCGGCCTCTAGCGCGCTCTGGTGGCGTTCCTGTTCTAGCTCCTTAACGCGGTCGTTCAGCTTTTCTACTTCGCTACGAGAGTCGGCAGCCTCCGCCGCCTGCTTCTTCAGCTCCTCGTAGTCCGCGTACTTCGCCCGCTCGCGCTCTAGGCGCTTGGATAGAATCTTGTCCAGCTGTTCCTGGCTTGTGATCGCCTCGAACCTGCTATCGGCATTGGCCTCATCGGCCTTCGCGTCAGCGTTAGGCATGTCGTTAGGTGTTGGATTGTTAGACATAAAGCCCCCTTCAAATCACCGCACACACTCGTGCGTACAACCGGGACATATAGCCCCGTCCAATAAAAACCCGCCATCCTTATAGGAAGCGGTAGCGAGACGCCAGGAATCGAACCCGGTAAAGCCCCTTAACGGCTCGCCCCCTCTTTAAGCCACTTTGTGTAGCTGGACAGCGTGAGACTGTCGGTCTCCTCCGAGAACTGCGCCCATTCGCGCTCTAGATGCCGCACCGATCGCGGCAGGTCTCTACCATCAATGCGGGCGATCTGTGTTGAGCACCTGCAGTTGTCGTGAAAACGGTTTCCGTCCTTCGTGGACTGCGCAGACCTGGCAGCCCCATACACCGCGCCACGAGAGGCCAACATGCGACAAAACGCGCACGCGCCCGCCTCCGGGACACGAGCCACCGCCGTGCGGGTGCGCCGCCCATGATCCCGCGCGGCATTGAGCACCGTTTCCCGGTAGGACTGCAGCACTAGGCGCGTGAGTGCGCCCTGTAGTCGGTCTAGCGCGGCGGCCTCGAACTCGTCCTGCACGCCAAACACTGCCCACCGGCCAGACTTGTCCGCTTGCTCAAGCGACGGCGCCGCCAAGTCGATCTGACCAGCCCTCACACGCTCGCCACGCGCCGCATAATCAGCCAGCGCATAATCCCGCGCAGCTAGCGCGGATTCCGTGCCGTACACGTCCACGATCTCCGTGAACGCATCGACCATAAACAGCTGCGGGTCGATAGCCTGCCCGGCGAGAAGGTTAGCCTCCAGCAGGGACTGCTGCGCTGTCGCCACCAGCTGATCCTGCAGCATCGCCCCCATTAGCGCCGGTTGCACTAGCCTCACCTCCCGCCACCATCAGCGCCTCCTCGCTCGCACCACGAGCAATGCCAGCCAGACGCACGAGACGATCACTAGCGCGCGCCTCAGCCTGTACACTCTCGACGGACTCAATCTCATGCTCCGAAAGCCCCATACGACGCCACACAACCTCGCCTACAGGCAACACGCCAGACTGAACGGCCTTGACCATCGCGTCTGTGGTGGCCGCCAAGGTAGGCGTAGCCGGGTCAGCCCAGCGAGCACGCGGGGAATCCTCCACATCTAGGTGGCCGGTCACTACAGCACGAGCCAACCGGCCAACCTCGACCCATGGGCTAGTGAACTGCCTGCACCGGCGCTCTGCGCGCTTAATCAGCCGGTTCTCCATCGCCCGCACCGCGTCAGCGCTCGTGGGGTTAGAATGCGGAATATTGAAGTAGGATTCCGGAATGCCCGACTCCGTAGCCACCAGCGAGGCCAAACCCTTGATCTGATCCAAGTATGGGCCAGGCGACACAGTCGAGAACTCGCCGAACTTAGGCTCCGTGCCCTCCTCCTCATCGCGAGGAGCAAGCAGCATACGGGTAGAAATCAGCTTCCACGAGTCCACGCCCTCGAAGTTCTCCTCCGACAGGCCAATACCATAGCGCTGCGGGGTGGAGAAGAACTCTCGGTTGACGTCCATCGCGCGAAGCGCACGGGTGGCCGAGTTAATCGCCGTGATGATGCCCGGCGTGATCTCGGAACGCCCGCGACGATCGCCCGCGCGAGTGCGGTTTACTACCGCCACCAGCGGCACCCGCCCCATGCTGTGCGGGATACGTTCCGCGACCTCCCACTCGCCATGCTCGGAGCCGCGCACCAGCTCGACAACCTCGTCAACCTTCCATAAGGTCGCTTCCTTCTTCGAGTGGTAGGTAATGCCAGCCTCGACAAGACCCGTGCGCGGGTTGATCTCCGCCGTCGTAGAACGCGCCGAATGAGCACGGATAAGCACCTCCGGCTCCCCCACCCCACCTGCTGTCACAGACAGGAAGCCGATACCGTACATCAGCGCATCGCTATGTACCGCGCTCGACTCCGAGCCCACGTCAGAGGACTCGTACACGGCAGACAGTAGCTCATCATCTTCACCGCTAGCGTCAGACCAACCCAGGAACTCGATACGCTCCTCAATCGTGTCCACGACCGTGGAAGCCCAGCCCACAGTGACCTTGTTCAGCACCGAGTTAGGCGGGATACCGATACCCAGCGATGGGGCATAATACCGGCCACGGTAGTATGCCTCACGCTGCTGATTGCCATGGTCGTAGCTAGCGAGGCGACTAGATAGACCCTTCACCAGCGCCCTATCCTGATCAGATAGCAGAGCCATCTACATCACCATCACTTTCTTGCGGTAGTTCTTCTTCGCCCCACCCCGCGCCTTCCTCCGGTACTTGACGCGACTCAATTCCTGCTCGGTATCCAGTCCGTTAAGAGCCAAGGTGGCAGCAACCAGCGGGCTAATATCCGTAGTCGAATTGAGGCGACCGAACGCGAAGCGCCCCTCGCCTACGCGGCGCTTACGGGCACCAGATAGAGCCAACTGCATCGACCCTTGCCCCAATTGGCGCACATTGTGAGTCAATACCGAATCCAGAAACCGCTCGGCAGCTGTACAGACGAAATCGACCCTCACCTTCGTCACGCCCACCCCGCGCGCTTGAATGTCCTCAATCAGCGACGAGGCCGGGGAATAGCCGTCGATAATGACCGCGTCCGCCCCGAACTTCTCGACCACGTCCGCAACCTTCGCGGGAATCCATGCCACGGAGCCCGCCCGCTGGTCGATCACGTCAACGATGGGCGGCTTGCCATCCGTGGTCTGAATCGCCGCCACGAGCGCGCCTGCGTCACGAGAAGGCGTGATGTCGGCCGCGAGCACCACCTTCTCAATATCCTGCGGCAGAACGCGAACCTGGCGATCCTCGCACGCCCGCCAGTCCTCGACCGGAATAACTGACCGCTCACCAGCAAACGACCACATACCCAGCCGCTCGCGCATGAACACACCCGGCTCCATCGCGGACAGCTCATCCTCGATCACCTCCGCACGCAGGCGAATGCCAAGGCTCGGATTAGCGTATGCCCATACGTCAGGGTCATCTAGCTCGATAGGACCATCAGTATCGGGCGCAGACCACTCGCACCACATCGAGCGGCGGTTCTTCCCCTCCATAGCGTTATCGCGCAGCCGTCGCCACACCTCGGAATCAGACTTAGTAGTCGGCGGCGTGCCCACAATAATCTGCTGCGGCTCGCCGGACGGGGCAGACGAGATCGTGGGCAGCAGCGCTGCCAGCGACTCATCCCCCAAATCCTGCGCCTCGTCCATGATGAGCGTATCCACAGTGAAGCCGCGACCTGCGCCCTGCGTGCGAGCGCCGAACTGCACCGAGCCGCCGTTAAGTAGTCGCACTTCCTCTTGGCCATTGGCGCGGCGAATGAAGTCCACCATCTCTTGCAGCTCCGGATACTCCGTCGATTCGAAGAAGCCAGCGATGCGCAGAAACGCAGCACGCGCGGTCTTGATTTCGTGAGCAGTGTGAAGAATCTTTCTGCCTAGAACGACAGTCTGGTACAGCTCGATCATCTCAATGATCGCATTCTTGCCATTCTGGCGAGGCACAGACAGGCACGCCTGCGTGCATGTCATGCGCCCCTTGGAGTCGCGCCCCATTGTGTGATCGAGGAACAGCTTCTGCCACGGGTCAGGCTTTAGGCCGTATCCCTCGGCAAGGAAGGCTGCATCATCGGCTTCGGTCGAGTGGAAGCGCGGAAGCTTGGATACGGGGGACGGCTCTTGCCTGCCGATCGTGTGCGACATCGACCGTCACCTTCTTTCTAGCTCGCGTTTTTGCGGCGCTCCATGAGTTGCTCCACTACCGTGAGCGGTTTGCCATCATCAATAGGCGGGCGCAGCTCGTCGATCCGCGCGAGCACCTCTGTTAGTTGCCGGGATAGTGCGGCAATACTCCGTGCGTCGTCCGAGGAATCCATCGCGTCCGCAAGGACGTTTCGGAGTTCGATCAACGATTCGAACGACTGTTCGGTTCGAACAGCTTTTCCTAGGCGACCTAGGTTTTCGGCCATTTCTTCAGCCATTGGCGACCACTTCCTTGGTGAAAATGCGAAAACGTTCTGACCTGCATAAACGCTGAGCTAAGTGGAAATAGTTATCAAGAGGGGGAAATCCATAATGACCTGTGGGTGGAAAACCCCCTCTGACCTGGGGTTACTCCCCCTGGGTCTCTACTCGAAAACCCCGCGCGTTCGACCGGGTGTTCTATTACTCAACCCCGCCCCTAGCGCGCATTCACCAAGGCATAGCGTGCGGCTCACTGGATCGCTCGAGCCGTTCGCTGCGCTGCTGTCTGCGTGAGTTGCAGACGAAGTGTGCTGGACGTAAGCGCCCGTGATTGTGTCCACCCGTTGCCACCGGCTCGACATGGTCGGCAGTGAAGCTCATTGGGTCTGGCCACTTGATCTTCTTGTCGATCGGCTTATTGCATAGCCAGCATGTGAGGTTCGATTGAGCTTTGAGCAGTTCTCGCCTGCGCCTGTATTCAGGATCGCTTGTGCGGTGAACGTGTTGCCTCATTGCTCACTAACCTTCGTTCATTGCCTTGCTTGCTGCTTGGCTTGGCTTAGCTATCGCTGCTTGGCTCTTGACTTCGCCTTGCCTAGCGCTTGCCTGTCGTTAGCTTCACTGCTTCGCGCTTCGCTTGCTACTGATTGATGATCGACTCGATGTGTTGTCGATGTCTCGCGCGTTGCTCGTGCTTCGCTTGGTCTGCATCACGCTAACTGCTATGCGGTGTAGTGCCCGTGCTGCCCGTAGGGGTTGGCCTACACCCTTGGCGCTTGAGTCTGTGCTGTGTACGCGCCGCGTGGCTGGTCACCCTCGCCGGGATACCAGTGGAGGTGGCGGGGACATGGGGGCTGTAGGTAGCCGGGGTACCTCCATGTATGGGGGGTGTAGCAGTAGGGGGCTGCCTACTCGAGGGGGCTATGCCGATAGCCGGGGGCATACAACAAAACCCCCGTGCGCTTCGCTCCCGTGATGCGGGGCGTGCGCCGGGGGTTTGTCCTACACCTGTTGCAACTCCATTATACCCCGTGGCGTGACGGTTGCAACAGTTGTTGTTCTACATCTGGCCACCAGTAGTGCTTGGCGCCCGCGTACGTTCTCGTGCGAACCTTCTTGCGCTTTGCCCATTGTCGTAGCGTGGCGGGCTTTAACTCCGCCTTGTGGCGTGCTGCCCGTGTCGTTGCCTGGGAGGTCGTCAGCCAGTGGCTCGCCATCGAGGCCGGCACCTCCCTGTTCCATCTACGGAATAGGCTTAGCTCCATTGAGGCGATATCCTCCGCGATCTGGTCGCGTTCTTCGCATTGATCTAACACGTCAATGTAGGTTGCAAGCCAACGGCAGCAGCTTGCTGCTCCTTGCTTGCGCTTGGCTGCTGGCAAGTAGCTTCCTGCTGCGCGCTTGATGATGTCCATCACTTCGGCTTCGATATCTAGCTTCATGTCTAGCTGCTTGATGTTGCACGGCGCCGGACGGTTGATGGTTGTCTTGCGCACACCTGTTTGCGATGTAACACCAGGCGCTAGAACTTGATCTGTTAGTTCGCTGCTTAGTTCGTCTACGAGTGTCGCTAGGCGTGTGAGTGTTGCGGGTAGGTTGCCGGTCACGGGGTGAGCTCTCCTTGTGGGGCGCGTGCTGCTGACTGTTGTAGACGTTCCTGCTTGGCTGGCTATAGGTGTGGGGCGTGGGTGCTATAGGGGCGGGGTGCTAGTCACATGGGG
>NZ_JAKRMT010000024.1:0-17601 GCF_022346045.1 Corynebacterium sp. ACRQJ
TCGTCATAGGCCTTTCGGTGAGATGTGGTAGTTGAGTCGAAAGGCTAACTGGCGGTGGCCGCCCACTACTTTCCGGGACCCACCATCAGCAAGCGTTACACCACACTAAGGGACGCAACCAGAATGAAAAGGATCGGTACGACCATGCTATGAAACAGCTGATCCAGCGTATTGGCTGGAGCCTCCCAAGCGATGAGAATTACCTCCTGATTCTCGATAAACAGGGCCCCAGAGAGCGTGCAGAGATTTTCGCGTCTAGCGCTGCTTTCATGTTCACCAATGAGAGCGCGGAAAAGCTCCTCGAACCGCCTCTCGAGGTGGAAAGTCACCTCTATCAAACTGTGCAGTGCGCAGACTGGCTGTGCGCGCTTCTGGGAAGAATTGCTGCTTACAAATACGACCCCGATTTTGATGAGTTCGAGTGGGCGGTGACATACTTCGGAAACCGCCTATCTCACATTTCCAGCAAGCACGCCAAGATCAGAGCCAATGGCGATGGCAAGGACATGTACTCCAACCATCTCGGAAGTAAGAGAAAGTGCTTTTCTCATACATCCACGCGGGGTGCAAAAGCCGTCCGGCATGGCGTTTAGTTCTCCTGGAACTCGAGCCAGGTATTACAACGACTCAGTTCAGATCACCGTCTGGTTGGGCGGACTACGGAACTGACAGGGCGTCTTACGGCACAGGTCGTTCTACGTAGTCAGGGCGGCATTCCTGCAGATGCTCGCGCAGAATCTCACCGTTTTCGCTCTGTGGGGAGAATAGAGAAAGAATCTTGTCCAGCATGTCAGGTGCGATAACCACCTCGGTGCCGTCGTTGAATAACACCGCATCCATCAACGCATACTCACATTCGCCGTCTAGATCTGCATCAAAAGCATCATCTAAGCCTGCTGCGTAATACTGCTGTTCGTAGCGAGAGAGGAACTCTTCGTAGATATCCCGAGCAGGATCTTCAAATACCCCAAACCCCATCGTCTATCTCCAATCCTGCTCGGACTCTTTGTCGCTGTAGCTACTTTGCGGAAGCCCTCCCCCCCCTGGGAACGGGCTGCGGGCCGCTACGCCAGGATCTGGCGGCCCATCACCATACGGCAAATCTGGTTGGTGCCCTCGTAGATCTGGGTAATCTTCGCATCGCGCATCATGCGCTCCAGCGGGAAGTCGCGGGTGAAGCCGTAGCCACCGAGCAGCTGGACGGCGTCCACCGTGACTTCCATAGCGATGTCAGAAGCGAAGGCCTTGGAGCCTGCAGCCATCAGGCCCAGCTTGGCTCCATCCTCAGCCACGCCACGCTCCGCGTTGGAGGCCGCGGTGTAGATCATCAGGCGGGCGGCGTCGATCTTCATCTTCATATCGGCCAGCATGAACTGGGTGTTCTGGAAGTCGGCGATCGCCTTGCCGAACTGCTTGCGCTCCTTCACATACGCAACAGCCTGGTCGAACGCACCCTGGGCGATGCCCAGAGCCTGCGCGCCGATGGTCGGGCGGGTGTGATCCAGGGTCTGCAGAGCAGTCTTGAAGCCGGTGCCTTCCTCGCCGATCATGCGGGAAGCCGGAACGCGGCAGTCCTCGAACAGCAGCTCAGCCGTCGGGGAACCCTTGATGCCCAGCTTGTGCTCGTAACCGGAAACGCTGAAGCCCGGGTCGTCCTTGTTCACCATGAACGCAGAGATGCCGCGTGCGCCAGCCTCCGGATCGGTCACGGCCATCACGGTGTACCAGGTGGACTTACCACCGTTGGTGATGAAGCACTTGGAGCCGTTAATAACCCACTCGTCGCCGTCGCGGACAGCGCGGGTCTTCATTGCGCCGGCGTCAGAACCAGCCTCGCGCTCCGTGAGCGCGTAAGAGGCCATCGCACCGTTAGCAATGTCCGGCAGCACTTCCTTCTTCAGCTCCTCAGAGCCCTGCAGGATCAGGCCCATGGTGCCCAGCTTGTTCACAGCCGGGATGAGGGAGGAAGAACCACAAACGCGGGCAACCTCTTCGATGACGATAACCGCTGCGAGGGAGTCGCCACCCTGGCCGCCGTACTCCTCCGGAACGTGGATGGCGTTGAAGCCCGCAGCGTTCAGGGCATCCAGAGCCTCTTGCGGGAAGCGCTCCTCTTCGTCAACGTCCTTGGCGTGGGGAGCGATCTGCTGCTCGGCCAGGTCGCGGATGGCCTCGCGCAGTGCGAGGTACTCGTCGGGCAGACGGAATGGTTCGAAATCAGGGTTGAAGCCCATGGTTAATTCTTCGCCTCTCTAGCAGTGAAGTTGAGAACGTTCTTTCCCACCGAGTGTAATGCGCTTCGGCGATTCGGTGATTTGAAAGCGATATTTACATAAAGAACTTTACCTTCAGCGCTGTCCTCCCCGGATACGGCTACATCACTTTCCGCTCACCATTCGGTAACAAAACGCCAATCTCATTGGCCACATACATACCTTGTGTTTACAGTGTTATCCATGAAGAGCCTTCGCCGTCGTCCGGTTACCTCCCGATCCCGCGCTCCCCGCTCCGCCCTGGCCGCGGGTGCGGCCGCCCTGCTACTCGCCGGTGGTTCACTCACCCTGACCGCCTGCGACGACGAGGAGACCACCCCCTCCAACGCAGCGTCTACTCAGGAATCCGCAGACGAAAGCTCTGCCCAGTCCCTCACCGACCACAGCACTGCCAGCACCGGTGCAGCCAACAGCAAGGCCGAAGACGGCTCCGTAGGCAAGGGCGGCATGTGTGCCACCAATGATCTAGAGATCACCACCGCCGACTCGCAGGGCGCAGCCGGCTCCACGCTGGTCAACGTCGTTTTTAAGAACACTTCCTCCGAGCCGTGCTCGATGCGTGGCTTCCCCGGCGTATCCATGGTCGCAAACCACAACGGCACCCAGCTGGGCAAGCCCGCGCAGCGGGAGAAGGACGTGCCCAGCAAGGACGTAAAACTCGACCCCGGCGCATCGGCCATCGCGCCCGTAAAGATCACTCAGGTCGGCGCCCTGGATCCGCAGGAGTGCAAGCCCCAGGATGCTGACGGCCTGCGCGTCTACCCACCGGAGCAGACCAAGGCCGCCTATGTGCCGATGAAGAACCTGGAGGGTTGTTCCGGGGAGGTCGAGTACCTGTCGGTCCAGCCCGTCAGCATGGGCGATCAAAGCGGCCAGGCCGGCACCGGCCAAGGCGACCAAGACGGCGAGTAGCACCGCCCACAAGCCCACGCCTGCCCCACCGTGCCTTCCCCCCACAGCTCGTCCCGCGCCGCACCCCGCCGGTTCACCGCATGGCTGGGTGCGGTGGCTTTGCTCTCCCTCGTCGTCCGTGGCCTCCAGCTCAGCCAGCGCACGTTCTACTGGGACGATTTCCTCATCCCCGCTACCTTCAGCGGCGGTTCCCTCGGCGACTATTTCGCCAGCTACGACGGGCACCTCATGCCCGCCTCCGCACTCGTGCAGGTGCTGGCCCATCGAATTGCTCCGCTCAGTTGGTGGCTCCCCGCCACCGTGTTGATGCTGCTCAGCACCCTCGCCGCAGCACTCTGGTCGAAGGTATGCGTGCAACTCACCGGCCGCAGCCTCACCACTTTGGGACTTTACACAGCACTTCTTTTTAGCCCTTTCCTTATGGACGCCGCCGGTTGGTGGTCCGCAGGCATCAACGCCTTGGCCTGGCAGATCGGCATGGCGGGATTCATGGTGTGTCTGCTCGCCGCGCACCGAGCACTCCCCCGCTACTCCTTATTCGCCACCGGGTTTCTGCTTTTTGCCCTGCTTTTCACTGAGAAAGCCCTCACGATCGTCCCGGCCGCCCTCGCCCTCGCTGTGCTGGGAGGCATGACCCGGCGCGACATCGCCCGCTTCTTCGCTGCGCCAGGCGCGCTCTTCGTCGTCTGGTCGCTGATCTTCCTCACCCTCTCACCTCTGCCGCGCGAGGAGGCGAATAGCCAGTCGCTATGGTCGGCACTGCCCAATAGCCTCTTCACCACCGTGATCCCCGGTGCGCTGGGTGGCCCGTTGTCGTGGGATCGCTGGTCGCCCTCCAGCGCCTTCGCTACCGCCCCGACGTGGTGGAGCGTCGCCAGCGCTATCCTGCTGCTCGTCCTCGCCGCTTTCTGGCTGCGCCGCGATACTCGCCGCCGTCTCCTCGGCCTGTTCCTGGTTCTCGGCTATCTGGCTGCCATCTACATGCTGCTTGGCCGCGCTCGCAACAGCACCGGCACCTCTGGTCTGCTGTTGGCCTCTATGCACTACTTCGCGGACTGGTTCACTTTCGCCGTGTTGGTTGTGGGTTGTTGCGCCCTTTCTTATGGACGCCCCCTCGCCGCCAACCGCCCCACCCCCAGCTTCGCGGCCGCGCGCTCCCGCTGGGTTGGGGTGGGCGCGATTCTCAGTGCTGTGGCCATCAGCATCGCCTCTACCTACACCTGGGTGGGCACGTGGAGCAACGACCGGACCGCCGACTACCTGGCCAACCTGCGCGCCTCCACGGGATTGGACGGCTCGGAGGAACCTCCGCAACTGCTGGATCAGCCGGTTCCGCTGGACATCCTCACTCCGGTGGTGAACCCCTACGACCGCGTCTCCACGCTGACGGGTCAGCCCGCGGTAACGCAGGTAGACGAGCCGCCACGGATCATCGATGAGTCGGGGAAGATTGTGGATGCGGAAGTGGTGGCGTCCGCAACAAGCACCGCAGGTAAAGAACCCGAATGCGGGGTGCGCATCGCCGCAGGGCGCTCCCAGGCCATCCTGCTGGATAACGCTCTGCCGTTCGGGGATTGGACGTGGCAGTTGAACGCGACGGCCAGCACGGATATGACGTTGACCATCACCACGCCCAACGGGCTCGAGGATGCCAAGGAGACCAAGAGTCGCGCCGTGGATGTGCGCGTTGGTACGGAGCTAAAGCCCCGCTGGGTGCGGGTGTCCGGCGGCGGCGGAATCCTGTTAGTGCGGGCGGAGGCGGATTCCGGTGCGCCTGACGAGTACGTGTGCATCGGGGCGGGTGGCATCGGCCCCCTCGTGGCGAAGGCGGACTAAAGCTGGAATAGTGCGCCTTTCCGTACCGTTGAGGGTGGCTAGGAACAAACCAAACCCACGCCAAGGAGGCACTGACAAGATGTCGACTCAGACACCTCAGCACGCAGAGAACGCACAGAACGTCATGATCCTCGGAGGCCACGGCAAGGTGGCGCTGCTGGCGTCTCCGAAGCTCGTAGAGGCCGGCCACACCGTCACTTCCGTGATTCGCAACCCCGATCACGTGGCAGACGTGGAGGCCACCGGAGCGAAGGCCGTGGTGCAGGACATCGAGCAGCTGGATGTGGCCGGCTTCGAGAAGCTTTTCGCCGATCAGGACGTGATCATCTGGTCCGCGGGTGTAGGCGGCGGCGACGATGAGCGCACTCTCCGTGTGGACCGCGATGCGGCGATCCGCTCCATCGACGGCGTCGGAACCAAGCGCTTTGTCATGGTCAGCTACTTCAACTCCCGCGCCGATCACGGCGTACCGGAAGACCACTCGATGTTCACCTACTGCGAAGCCAAGGCCGCCGCGGACGACCACCTGCGAGCATCTTCGACCCAGTGGACGATTGTCGGCCCGTCTGCACTGACTCTGGATGAGCCGACCGCTAAGATCGAAACACGCTCCCCGAAGGCTGATGGCACCGCCAACGGCGACGACGCGCTGCAGGCCAGCCAGGTCTCCCGCGCCGACGTGGCCGCCGTCATCGCCGAGGTTGTGGATCGCCCGAACCTGGTCGGCCACTTCATCGAGTTCAACAAGGGCGACACCCCCATCACCGAGGCCCTCGACGCACACGCCGAGAACCGATCGGTCTAAGAGAAAGAGAATTTCATGGCAGCTGGCCTTGCGGCACTACTAGACGACATTGCGCTTATCGCCAAGAAGGCCGCGGCCACGACGGATGACGTCGCTGCCATCGCCGGGCGTACCTCGACGAAGGCGGCTGGGGTTGTTATTGATGACGCCGCCGTCACCCCGAAGTTCGTCGCTGGGGTATCCCCCGCGCGCGAGCTGCCGATCATTTGGAAGATCACCAAGGGCAGCCTCGTCAACAAACTGATCATTATCCTGCCGATCATTCTGCTGCTGAGTTGGCTGCTGCCCGGCGCACTGACTCCCCTGCTGATGCTCGGTGGCTTCTACCTTTCCTACGAGGGCGCCGAGAAGGTCCTAGAGAAGGTCGGCCTTGGTGGTCACGGCGAGGGTGAGGCCGGAGAGGATGAGGCCGGAGAGCGCGATGAGGAGAAAGACCAGTCCGAGAGCGCACTGGTGCGCGGGGCGATCTTCACCGACCTGATCCTTTCGGCGGAAATCATGGTGATCTCCCTGAACGAGGTTGCCGACCAGCCGCTTTTAACCCGCGCCCTGGTGCTGATCCTGGTCGGCCTGATGGTCACTTTCGCGGTCTACGGCGTGGTGGGCGTGCTGATCAAGATCGACGACATTGGCCTGGCTATCGCCCACAAGCAGGGAGCCAGCGAGGGGATGAAGAAGTTCGGCCTGTTCCTGGTCAAGGGCATGCCGAAGCTGCTGACCGCCATCGGCATCATCGGCACCCTGGCCATGCTGTGGGTCGGTGGACATATCCTGCTGGTTGGCTTCGACGAGTTGGGACTGCACTGGCCGTACCAGACTGTTCACCACCTGGTGGAGAACTTCGAGCACCTCGGGGGCGCGGTAACCTGGCTGGTGGAGACCGGTTTCAGCTTGCTGTTCGGCCTGCTTGTCGGCGCACTCATCGCCATGGTGGTCGGCGGGGTAAAGAAACTGCGTGCCCGCTAGGCGCTGCAAGTGCGCTACAAATGGACATAGGACAGACCCTCTAGAAGTCTAAGGAGACTTAATTCTTGTCTGCAAAGGACGTAGCCCTCGTGCTAGAGGGCGGTGGCATGCGCAATAGCTACACCGCCGCCTGCATCGACCAGTTGTTGGAGCACAACATCGAGTTCGGCTGGGTCGGTGGCATCAGCGCCGGCGCTTCCCACACCGTGAACTTCCTCTCTGGCGACAGGAAGCGCGCCCGCGAGTCCTTCGTGGAATTCGGTGGTCACCCGAAAACCGGCGGCTTCAAATCCCTGCTCCGGGGCACCGGCTACTTCAACGCCGAGTACATCTACGAGACCGCTGGCGCACCCGGCAACGATCTGCCCTTCGACTGGGAAACCTTCCAGAGTTCGAACTCCCAGATATGCATCGGCGCGACCCGTGCGGACAACGGCGAGTCCGTCTATTGGCGCCGTGAGGACATCAATGATCTTCCGGACCTCATGCGCAAGGTCCGCGCCAGCTCCACCCTGCCGGGCATCATGCCCGTACCAACCATCGACGGGGTGGACTATGTCGATGGTGCCCTCGGAGATTCCGGTGGGCTGCTGATCGATGCCGCCATCGAGGATGGCTTTGAGAAGTTCCTCGTGCTGCGCACTAAGCCCAAGGGCTACGTCCGCCCCGCACTGCGCAGTCCGCAGCTTGTTAAGACGCTACTGCGCTCACGCCCCGCTGTAGCTCAGGCAATGATCGACCGACCGCCGAAGTACAACCTGGCCTCTGACAAGATTGCGGAGCTAGAGGCCAAGGGCCAGGCATTGGTCTTCTACCCGGAGAAGATGAACGTCAGCAATACCGAGCGCCGGTTGGATCGCCTGAAGCAATCCTGGAGCGACGGGTTGGAACAGACCAAGCGCGAATGGGACACGTGGATGGAGTTTCTGGGCGAGTCTAAATGATGCTCAGCAGACCCAGCACGATGAGCATCGCCGCCACCACGTAGCCCGCCAGCGCCACCATCTGTTCCTTCCTGTGGCGCAGCCCATCAATGAACCGTGCCAGCCCGCTTTCCGGCTTGCGCAGAACAAAACCCAACGCCAGGCCAGACAGTGCCGGCAGACTCAGCGCAAGCGTAGCGTAGAGGAATACCGCAAGGTACTTCGCCGCAGAGCTGATCCCCACGGTGCTCAAGTACGCCAGGCCGGCGAAGAAAGGCGCGGACGTCGCCGACTGGACGATTCCCAGGGCCATTCCCGAGAAGAAGGTTCCCCACGACGCTTGGCGGAGGGGGCGGGCCAGGCGATTGATCATGGGGGTGGGATCGCCGCCTCGTAGCGTCAAGAAGGCACTTAGAAGACCCACCGCAATGAGGACCAGGCCAAAAATCGGCGAGGCCAAGGCGGTCTGCACGGCATCCGAAATTCCGTTGAACAGCAACAACACAGCCAGCGACAGTAGGAATACTCCGAACCAGTCCCCCGCCACCAACACCGCAGCGATGGGCGCATAGCGGCGCGGCTTCGGGTGCATCACTGCGACAGCGAAAAGCACGCCGATGAGCAGCACGTTGACGGAATCGGCCAACGCGAAGCTCACGGCGTGCAGCATACGGTGAATCCTTTCGGTGGCACCCGCAAGAACCTGAACGATCTACCTGAACGAACTAAGGTCAGGGCGCGGGAAGGAGGGGTGGAACTCTAGCGAACTCTAGCTAACCTTCCGGCCGTGAACAAGGAAGTACACGGCGGCGCTGACGACGACCAACCCAGCCAACATCATGTACATCGCCTGGTAGCTGGTGGCCGAAACGATCATGCCCAGCAGGATCGGGCCGAAGCCCACGCCGACGTCCAGTAGCAGGAAGAGCGTGGAGATGCCCGCGCCCATCTGGTGTGGCTCAACCGCCTTGACGGAGATCGCCTGTGCGGCTGGCATCAGCGAACCATAGCCCAACCCCGTCAGCGCACCGGCCAAAACCACCATCCAGTCCTGGGTGGAGAACGCGAGGACAACCAGAGCGATGGCGAAGGTAACCAAGCCCAGATAGATGACGATGTTGTCGCCCTTCTGGTCCTGAATCTTGCCCAGCACGAAGCGCATCACGAGGGTCACCAGCGCATAGGCCAGGAAGAAGTATTTGGCACCGGTGACCAGGTCGTTGTCCTCGGAGTAGCTGTTCAGGTAGGTGATCACACCTGCGTAGCACACACCGACCAGCAGCATAAAGAAGCCGATGGGGGCGACATTCGGGTGCACGATGGCCGACAGGTTAAAGGCCGGCCGATGGTGGTGCGCATCCGCGCCCTTGTGCTCTGGGGAACGCACCAGCAAAGACAGCAGGAAGGCCACGATGGACATGCCAATAACGACCTGGAACATGGTGGTGTAGCCGACGGACCCCACCAGCCACAGGCCCAGCGCCGGGCCGATCGCCGTGGCCAGCGTGGTTCCCAGGGCGAAGTAGCCGGTTCCCTCCGCGCGGCGTGCATTGGGGATCACGGACTGGGCGACGGCCATCACGGCAGTACTGGCGAAGGCATAACCGATGCCGTGGATAATTCGCACGGCGATCAGCAGCCCCAGGGAGTTTGCGGGGATGTAGAAGGCACAGGTCACGATGACCAACACCAGCGCGGTGAATAGCACTCGCCGCCGCCCCACCGCGTCCACCAGGAATCCCGAGAATACGCGAGCCCCCGTCGCGCCGATCACGAAGGCACTGGAGGCCAGGCCCGCGCTCGCGTTATTGGCCGCGAATTCTTTGACTGCGTAGCCAGCCATGGTCGTCACGAGGACGTAGAAGATCATGAACTGGGCGAAGTTTACTAACCATGCAAAGACAAAAGCCGGTGTTACAACCGGCTCTTTCGTTGGTGCGGACGTTAGGAACACCTTCTTCATTTAATTGTTTTTATGTTTTTATGCCGCGGAGCACGTTACCAGGCGTCAGGCCAGCACCACGCGCTCCCCCACGCTTGGCCTCCAATACGCCGCCTCAGCTGCCGTGATGGACTTTAACTCCCGCGGTGTGATCTGAGAAAGGGCCTCAATATAAGAAGGAACGATATCCCGCGGCAACCTTAAACCGACCGTGAGGTGCGGCACCCAGCGCGGGCCACGGCCGTCTGGATTGAGCGCGCTGAGCTCGCGGGCGGCGTTTTCCAGCTCGTCCGAGGCTTCGAGCAGCCACGCCACCGTCTGCTTCTTTCCTGTGCCGAAGACGACCACGCCCCGGCGGCTGAGCTCCGAGGGCACGGCGGAAGGCAGGATCTCGCGGGCGCGCTCCACGACGTGCGGGGCCATACTCGGGGAAAACGTGACCGTGATGTGCGGAGTCTGCCGCTGGGCCGGGAACCCGCGGGTGGCGAGCTCGTCGAAGATGCCGCGGACGGTGGCGGCCTGCTCGTCGGGCAGGTTCAGCAGGATGTTCTCAGGGGAATTGACGGACATTGCTCCCTATCCTAGCTGGCTGCACCAGGAGCGCCCCGGCGCGCTACTTGAAGGACACGTACTCCGGAAGGTCGGCAGGCCTTTCCAACGGCTGCTTCTTCGGGTTCATGTCCAGCCCCAGCTCCTTGGCGAAAACCAGGCGGGTGGACTTGTAGACGCGCTCGTCGGCCTCATCCAACTCGAACACGCGAGCGCCGCGCAGGGTGTGCATGGACCAGGTGCCGTCTTTCAACCCATAGGGGCCGAAGCCGGTGCCCGGGCAGTAGCCCAGTTCTACCCCGAAGTAGTTGCCGTTGAAGGTATTGATGTGGTCGTGGCCGCAGTAGATACCCAGGACGTCGCCGCGCTCGCGGACGGCGGAGTAGATGCCGGGGTTGAAGGCCCCGACGTAGACGTCCTCGTTCTTCACTCCCTCGATGCTGTGGCGCTTCTTGGCTTGGCCATGCTTGATGAGGTCGTTGTTGTACGGGCCGCCGAACCACATGTCACGGTGCTCGTAGGTAGGGATGTGGAAGTACATCAGACCCGGGATCTTCTTGCCGTAGCGCTCTTCGTAGCCCCGGGAGGTATCGCGGTACCACTGGATCTGGTCGCTGTGGATGTAGTCGTAGCCGGGGATCTCCTTGGTCTCCTGCCCCGCCAGCTCCTCGCCGATGTAATTCCCGGAATCCAGCAGCCAGATGGCGAATGCCGGATCCGGCTTTGCGTTGCCCTGAACCAGCAGCGAAACATTGGATTCACCGTGAATCGGGTCGTCCGCGACGTTGAGGTTGTACTTGTACTTGCGCACGAAGTTCAGCAGCGCGATCTCGTCGGCTTGAGTGCCGTCCTCCATGGAGTCTTCGTCATGGTTGCCGAATGTGATGGCCCATGGGATCTGGCGGGATTCCATCGGCAGCACCACGTTGTTGACGGCTTGGAATGCCTGTTCGGTGGTCTTGGGGCCAGAGGAGATCACGTCACCGTTGATCAGCGCGAAGTCCGGCTTCTCCTGGTCCAACACCTTGCCCATGAACTCGATCGTGCGGCGATCAGTAAGGTGATCGTCTTGAGTGTCATTGAACTGGACGATCTTGAACTTGCCGTCGCCGTTGAACTTCAGCGGCATGTCCGCGCCGCCGTTGTTGTCGCCACCGCCGTTTCCGCGCCCCGGGCCGAAGCTGGATCCGGCCAGCGAGCCTGCTGACGAGTTCCACGCCTGTGCCTGCGCTGCTGGCGCAAGTGCAGCGGTGACGCCCAACGCTCCGGTTCCCGCCAGGAAACTCCGGCGATTCACATTGAACTGCTTGGGCGCATTCTGGCCTTCCAGCTGCTGCGATTTTTTAGATGAATTACTAGACAAGGTATTTGAGTTCCTTTTCCTGCGAGAATTGAACTTCCACAAGCTATCGGCCGCAGGTAAGCGCAAGGTTTCCTGAAGATGAATTCATAACAACTTCGCGTCTTCCCTCTCCACCGCTTGACCACTTCGCTTGACCTTGCCGTTGCGGCAACCGAAAGGATGTAGCCCATGACCGAATACACGATTGGTGATGCTGCAGATTTTCTGGGTGTGACGCCCAAAGCCCTGCGCCATTGGGATTCCATTGGGCTGCTCAGCCCACAGTGGCGCACATTGGGCGACTACCGCCTCTATACCGAGGAAGATCTGCGCGTCGGCGCGGCCATTGTGCTGTACCGGGACATGGGTTTCAAGCTGGCGGAGATTCCCGACCTGATTGAAGCGCCTTCCGACGCTGCCCTTGACCGTGCCCTCCGCGCCCATCGGGAAGCCTTGGCGCGCAAGCGCGACGAGGTGGAGAGCCAATTGCGTGCGGTCGAGGATTTGATAACAACAACCCGAGTGGAGGGATACACCATGGAACAGATGAATAAGATCAAGCAGTACTTCGGCGAGAAGATGCCCGCCTACCAGGAGGAAGCTCGCGAGCGTTGGGGCGACACCCCTGAATACCAGCAGTCCCAGGAAAAGCTGGCCTCTATGACTGACGGCGACTTCCAGGAGGTTAAGGCCAACCACGACCGCTTCGTGGCGGATTTGGTCGCTGCCCGAGATGGTGGCGTCACCCCCGACAGCGAAGAAGCACAAGAACTCGTGGAGAGGCACCGCGCAACGATTAACCAGTGGTACGAGGTTACGACCTCGCGGCAGCTGATTCTGGCACGGATGTACGTGGACGACGAGCGTTTTGCCGAGGCATACCAGGGCGCACAGGATTACCTGCTTTCGCTGGTGGAACACCGTGCCAAGCAGGAGGGAATCACCGATCCCAGCTGGGATGACTAGCTAGGGTTGCTACGATTGCGCCATGAAAGGCTACCGCACCGGAGAACATGCACTGGCGATCTACTTATCCTCCATTGCAGGATTCGTAGATACGCTGGGCTTTTTGTATCTGGGAGGGTACTTCCTGTCGTTTATGTCGGGGAATACCACCCGGCTGACTGCGGCGGTAAATGCGGGGAAATGGGACGTTGCGATGACGGCTGGCGGGGTCATGGCGTTGTTCCTCATCGGCGTGGGAATTGGCGCGCTGATCAGCCAGCTAGGGCGGCGCTATCTGCCCCCGACGCGCACGCGCGAGGCGATTCTTCTGTTTATCTGCGCCACCTCAACGATTGCCTCCGTACTGGTCTTAACCGGGCACGAACAGTGGGCCGTGTACAGCCTGTCATTCACCGTGGGCGCTATGAACTCCACGTTCGAACGCAACGGCGAAGTGAGTATTTCCCTGACATACATGACGGGCACGCTGGTGAAGATGTCTCAGCGGTTCGTGGCCGCACTCTTTGGCGGCCCGCACTTGGATTGGCTGCGCTATTTCGCGCTGTGGATGGCGCTAGCCTGCGGGGCACTGCTGGGCGGCTGGATGTATGTCCAGGTGGGCCTGCACGCGGTTCTGGTGGTGACGAGCATGCTGTACGCGGGAACCGTGACTGCGCTGGTGTACCGCCAATGGCGGCGCAACCGTGGGCTCGCGGTTTAGCGCTAGTGGACTAGAGCTCCCAGGGGTTCAGATTGAGCATCCTCGCGGTTCGAAGTCCATCCTTTCGCCCTCGAGGTCAATGTCCTCTTCCATTTGCAACCGCGAAGCCCAGCCTTCATTCGAGCCGGAGATCTTCCTGTAGTCATCAATGGAAAGCAATACGAAGGCCGGCTCACCTCGATCAGTAATAACAACGGGTCCTTCACAGGCCTTCCTTATCGCGTAACTCACATCCTGGTTGAGCTCACGTGCACTCACGCTTGTCATGAGAACCCTCCTTTTGTAGCAACGTACCTACATTCTGACTAACCAGCCAGTACTTTCTATACCCCACTGTTAGAAACACTCTGTTTTTATCTTGGCAACACATCGTTGCTAAAGTCTGTGTAGCGACTGATCAACCGCTCACCTCTCCAACCCCAACCCCAGGAATTTTCATCATGTTTCTAGCCTTGCGCGAAATGCTTTTTGCGCGCACCCGCTTCCTTCTCATGAGCGTCGTGTTGGCGCTCATGTCCTTGCTGGTCGTCATCATCTCCGGCCTCACAGCCGGATTGGTTAACGACGGCGTGTCCGGCCTGAAGGCAATGGATAGTGACGTCATCGCTTTCGCCGATGGCACTCAGACCGATTCCGCCTTCACGCGCTCCGTCATCGACAGTGCAGAGGCCGACAAGTTCGCCGACATCGACGGCGTGAAAGAGGCCGCCCCGCTGGGCCTCACCATCGCCAACGCTCACAACCAGGACGGCAAGGCCGTCGATCTCACCCTCCTCGGTGTAAAACCCGGCTCTTTCATCGCACCAGAGGGCCTGCCAGAACAAAGCACCACCCCAAACGGCGGCACCCCCACCAAGACCAAGCACGAAATCGTCGTGTCCTCCACCCTTCAAGACGAAGGAATCAAGGAGGGCGACACCATCACGATCGATCGCCTGGAAATCCCGTTGAAGGTCGTTGGCTTCACCGATGGCCAGCGCACCTTCGGCCACGTCGATGCTGCCTACCTGCCCCTTGACGTCTGGCAGGAAATCCACGCCGGCGCACGCAAGGGCGAAAAGGTAAGCCCAGAGGCGTACAAGGAAATCTCCGTCATCGCCGCCCGCACGCAGGACAAGCCAGACACTGAGGCGCTCTCCGACGCCTCCGGCCTGGACGTCCGCACACTCAAGGAAAGCTTCGATTCCTCCCCTGGCTACACCGCCGAAATGATGACCCTTTCCATGATCAAGTGGTTCCTTTACGTAATCGCCGCCCTGGTTACCGGCGCCTTCTTCCTAGTGTGGACCATCCAGCGCACCGGCAATATCGCCGCACTGCGCGCGATGGGAGCCACGAAGAGCTTCCTGCTGCGCGACAGCCTGGGCCAGGCCGTCATCATCCTGGGCGCGTCCGTCATCGTCGGTGCGCTCATCGCCGTCGGCCTCGGGAGCCTCCTGGAAACCACGGCGATGCCTTACGCCACCGAACTCGGATCCGTCCTTAGCGGCAGCGCGATCCTCTTCGCATCTGGCCTGATCGGCGCACTGATCGCCGTCATCCGTGTCACCCGCACTAACCCGCTCGCAGCCCTAGGAGAAAACCGATGAGCCCCACCCCGCACCTTCCCGCCCCGCACGTTCCCGCCCTGGAACTTAGAGACGTCACGGTGACCTACACCGACGGCGATTCCCAGATCACCGCGCTGGACAAGGTGAACCTGACCGTCGAGCCCGGAGAGTTCGTCGCCGTCGTCGGCCCCTCCGGTTCCGGTAAGTCCACGCTGCTGGCCGTCGCTGGAGCGCTGACCAACCCGGCCGCGGGTGGCGTCAAGATCGGCGACGAGGACATCACCAACTACGACGACAAGGAACTAGCCCGCATTCGCCGCGACTACATCGGCTTCGTCTTCCAATCCTCCGGCAGCCTGCCGGGCGCGCTCACCGCCGAGGAACAACTGGAGCTCGCCGCGCGCGTTATGGGTAAGCACGGTCGCTACTCTGGTGCGGAGCTGTTGGAGAAGGTTGGTATGACGCCCCGAGCTAAGCACCGTCCGGGAAATCTGTCGGGTGGCGAGCGTCAGCGGGTGGGCATTGCCCGAGCTCTCGTCGGCGACCCACAGGTGTTGCTGGTCGACGAGCCCACCGCGGCTCTGGATCGCAAGAGATCACAAGAAATCGTGGAGCTGTTGGCCCGCGAATGTCACGAATTCAACGTCGCGGGCGTGATGGTCACTCACGATCACGAGGTCTTGAACCACTGCGACAAGGTCTACGAAATGGTCGACGGACGCCTGAGCGCTGCCTCCATCTAGGCATCCAAATAGGCCTGTACGCAGGCCGAAAAGCGGGTAGTAAACTAGGGAACCATGCCGAAGATCACGGAGACGACAGTAGCGGAGCACCGCGCGGTTCAGCACCGCGCGGTGCTGGAGGCCGCCGAGCGGCTGATCGTTGCTGGCGGCGGCAAGGTTCCCTCACTGGCAGAGGTGGCAGCCGAGGTTGGCCTGGCCCGCCCCAGCGTCTACCGCTACGTCTCCTCCCAACATGATCTGATGGTTCAACTGCTGGTACTTAACAGCGAAACCTGGCATGACCAGCTGGAAGACAAGGTCAAGGCCGCTCCGCCAGAGCACGAAGAGCGCATCTGCGCCTATGTGGACGCGATGCTCGACCTCTTCGTTCACGGTTCCCACGGCCCCCTAATGGCCGCCGCCCAGCACTTCCCGGAAGCGTTCGCCGAGGAAAAGGTGCAGAAATCACACGCTGGTTTTAAGGAGATCGTGGATAGCTTCTGCCCCGGCGTTTCCTCCATCGATATTGGATTGCTGAATGCGGCGGTGGTGAGGGCGTCAGAAATGGCAAAAACCCCCGAAGACCTAGAACAGGCGACGGCAACACTGCACCGCATGGCGCGTGCGATCGTGTCGGGATAGACCGTCGCAACGAGCCCCCAATTCCTTAGTTCGGCGGGGACAATCCCCGGCGACGTTGTACGCTTAACCTCATGCGAAATCGCCTTGTTGCACTCTCCGTTGCCGCATTGACGGCCCTCTCGCTTGCAGCCTGTTCGGATGACGAGACTCCGCCTGAGCCGAACGCTGCTCAGTCTTCTAAGGAGTCCGGCGAAACTTCCGCCGCCGAAGGACAAGGAGACACTTCGGAAGAAGGGCAAGATGATGAGGCCACAGATAACAAGGCTCAAAAGCGCCCCAACCCCACAGCACCCAGCACTCCGAAGCCCGACAAGGTCGAGCTCGCTCCGAATGAAGCAGCCCTGGAGGGCGAGCTGATGAAGGTGCGTTTCAGCGACATGACCCCACCGGAGGACTTCGCACGAGTGGCGGACATCGTGGACGATAGCGTGGTCTACTACGCGATCAAGCTCGATCCGAAGAAGCCCGTAACGGCGAAGCTGGGGGCGGGCATTGGCACCCAGACTCCCGAATGGGCCATCGTTGGCAGCAGCAGTATGCCGAATGAAATGAACTGGGACTCTATGGTCGGGCGCAAAATCCGCGCCATCGCGCACCGGGATAACATGACCTTCGCGACGGACCCGTCTGCTCCCCCGACGGCGGTGACGATCGAGAACTCGGACTACAAGCCGGAGATCCTCGACTAATTGGCGCTTGCCCTTATCGCTCCGTATGCCGCAACCACGCAAGCACTGCCTTTACCCGGCGATTGGCATCCTCGGGTGCAAACCCTAGCTTCATAAAAACACTAGCAACGTGCTTGCTCACTGCTCCCGCGGTCAGCACCAATTCATCCATGATCTCCGAGTTGCTCAGACCACGAGCCATTAAAGCAAGAACTTCCTTTTCCCGAGGTGTCAACGCAGCCAAGCCAGTCCGTCGCGCCGAAAGCAGGGCAGATACAACCTCTGGATCAACGACGGTTCCTCCCCGAACAACCTCATTAAGAGAGTGAACGAATTCATCCACATCAGAGACGCGTTCCTTCAAAAGATAGCCAAAGCCACCGTGCTCCAACAGCCGATCGAGATAGCTCGCCGCAACATACTGGCTAAGCACCATAACCGGTTGAGAAGGATACCGTTTGCGCAGATCATATACCGCGCGCAGACCATCATCAGTCATGGTGGGAGGCATACGGACATCGGTGATAATCACATCGTACTTCTGTCCGTTTTCATCACTCGCCATCGTGGCATTACGCAACTCTGACGCATCGACCACCGTCAAGACCTCATGCCCGAGCGCTATTAGTAACTGTTCTAGTCCGGCACGAAGCAATGCAGAGTCTTCTGCAAGCAAGACCTTCATGAGGTTACCCTCGTTTAGTGGACACCCAACTTGTACGGATGTTGTGTCCGTAGGAGAGGATGTTCATTGTGAGCCAACAGCGCAAGAAGTACACGCCGGAGTATCGGCGTGAAGCCGCGA
>NZ_JAKRMT010000025.1:0-15347 GCF_022346045.1 Corynebacterium sp. ACRQJ
GGGAACAGCTCGGCGGGGCGGGGAACTTAGAAGAAACTTACAGGGGGCTTGTAAATGGGCAGCAGGAAATCTTAAGAAGCGGGGATTAAAAAAGACAATCGTTCCGCATAGCGGACGCACTTTGAACTCGAGTACAGAGTTTGAGAACTCAACAGCAGACTCAATTGGGGAACTGGACCCAAGTTGTCGACTCGAGAATTGAAACTGAGAACTGAAAAGGAGACAGCCGGGTGATTAAAACACCTACTTCTAGGAGCTCCGCGACAACCCGCGGAGACCAAGCCCTCACCAGCGCAAACATCGCTGAAACGGCAGCCGACGGGGCGGCTAACGCAGAGCGCATGGAGATCTCAGCGGGAAGCAATGGCACGCAGAAGCGCCCGCGCATCCTCGGGCTCGACATCGCCCGCGGACTCGCAATCCTCGGGATGATCTACCTGCACCTCGGACATCCGCTATGGCAAACGAAGGTGATCTTGTCGGGACTCCCGGCTGCACTGTTCGCGGTGATCGCGGGCGTGACCATGATGCTCATCTGGACCAATGCAACCGCACGGGCCGCCGCGCAAGCGCAGATCTCAGCGTCGACGCACGCCGGCGTAGAACAAACGTCCACGGAGCAGGCGGTTGAGCGTCGCGCGCACAAGGCGCCCACTATGCAGACCATCGCGAAGCTCGCAGCCCGCGGGGCGCTGATCACCCTCATCGGCCTGGCGCTTCTGCCCGCTGGCGGGGAGATCCAGGTCGTGCTGGTCGTCCTCGGCGCGACGATGCTCGCCACCGCCTGGGTGCCTCCACTGCCAACGGCCGCGAAAGTCGCGCTCCTGCTGATCGCCACAGCCGCCGCCACGTGGCGCTACGCCCCACTGGAACTCCCGCTTCCGTACCCCCACCTCGCGTGGGTCGCGTACATCCTGGCTGGGATGATCCTCTTCGACGTGTACGTGGGAAAGGACGGCACGGGGGCTGGTGGCGTCACAAAGATAACAACCGCAATCGCCTGCCTCGCCGCAGCAATAGGCTTCTACCTGCGCTTTCAGACCGACCTTCCCGGCTGGGCGCGCGCGACCGGGCACACGGGCGTGCTGGGCGAGATCGTGCTCTCCATCGCCGTGGCCGCCATCGTGCTGCACCTGAGCCTGATCGTCGGGCGGCACGTAAAGGCTACGAATCCGCTGGTCGCGCTGGGTTCGATGGCGCTGACGGTGTACATCCTGCACGTGCTTACGGCTCTGTGGTGGCAGACGCACGTGTCGCTGCACTCGGACCTGTGGGCTGCGGTGTTTATCGCGGCGTTCCTGGCGTTCGCGTGGGCGTGGAAGAAGCTGGCCGCCGGGGCGGCGCGGAAGTTGTTTGCAGGGCAAGGGCCAGCGGAGCGATGCGTCGCGCAGGTGGTCCGGCTGATCGCGGGGGAACGAGGAGCGGAACGAGCATGAAGAAACTGACACTACGAACGGCAGCCATCGCGGCTGCAGCAGCCCTGTCCGGCGCGTGCGCGGCCCCCGCCAGCGCGCTGGAATACGGCGAGCACGCGCCGGACAACGCGGAATCGCGGACGGTCGCATCCCTGCGCATCGGGCGCGTTGGCAACTTCGGCGACTGCACGGGCACGCTCGTGGCCCCGCAGTGGGTGCTGACGGCGCGGCACTGCCTGGAATCTGTCTCCAACGAGGGCACGCAGGCGCGCATCGCGGGTGCTGTCTACGATGCTGATTCGTGGTCGCTGTCGCCTGTTATGGACGCCGGGCTCTTGCACCTCACCAAGCCCGTCGAGGGAGTTACCCCGGCGGAGCTGGCCGATAGCATGCCGGGCGTGGGCGACGGGGGGAATCTCTACGGCTGGAGCAGCAGCTCGCTGATGGCGCGCAAGGGCGATCTGCCGGTGGCGCGGATGCGAGTGCGGGAGGTTCTCGCTGGGCCGGGCGCGGGCGGCGGGGCCATGCCGGAGCCCGGATCCCCTGCCCCCGGCACCGCCGTGCCAGGCCAGTCGGGCAAGTCGGGTAAGCCAGACACGCCGACCTCGGAGGCCTCCGGAAAGTCCAGCGCGCCGAAGTCTTCAGCTTCCGCGGAAGCCGCAAACCCCGAAGGCGTGGAGTCTGTCCCCGCCGAGATCGCCATGGGCGGTGGGGAGGTTTCTGCAGGTGAGGCGGGTGGCGTCATGCCAAAAATCGTCGGGGGAATCCTCGAGGCAGAGTCCCTCTCGCGCGCTGCGATGCAGGGCGGCGACTCGGGCGCACCGTTCTTCGTCGGCGGCAAACTCGCCGGCCTCGCGACCGCGGGGACGGCCAACGGAGACCCGGACTTGCCCTCGCCGACGGCGGCCATCACCACGCTTTCGGACGCCGCAGCCTGGATCGAGGACGTCACCAGCGGGCGCGACACGTCCAGCGTGCTGACAGCGGACACCACTCCTGCTCCGCCGAAAACGCCGCAGACCAGCGGAGATTACGTCGGGCGGTATCTTGCGGTGGCTGCGGCCGGGCTGGTGCTGGCGCTCGCGCTGGGCTGGTTCGGCGGACGGAAGATGTCGAAGTAGGTCCAGCTGCCGGGCAGGTCTAGCTGGCGGACCGGCCTAGCTGGCGGGCAGGAGGCGTTCGCGCCGGGCCTGACCGGCGCCTGACGCCGTGCCGAGCCTGACCCTGCGGGCAGGATGTCCCAAATTCCACGTCTTAAAATATAACTATTCTGTTTATGCAGGTCAGAGGTCTGCGAAATTTGGTCGCAAACCCGCTACTTCCAATAACTCGAAGATTTGGGACATTTCTCCCCCGAGGCTGTGGCTGCAGTGCGCCTGTAGCAAGTCCGTGGGCGCGTTGGTGGCAGGTCTGCAGGCAGATGCGGTGGGGGTTGGTTTCAGGTCGAAGCGCTGTAAGCGCCATAGACGGCCGAAACCGGGGCAGGGGATACCTGGGTAGGGGTGTGAAAATGCGCCCCTCATTCGGGAATTGCCTAAGGTCGGGCTTTTTGGAGGCCTGGCGCGAAGGGGGATGTCCCAAATCTTCCACTCTGTTTTTATAACTATCTGTTTGCGCAGGTCAGGGGCGTGTAAAATTTTGCTGCAAGTTTGCTTTTCGTCGAAAGTGGAAGATTTGGGACATCTGGGCTTTCGCAAACGCTTCCGCCGGAGCTGAAGGTGGGCCAAGCGGGCTCAAATGAGAGGGGGGCGGTCGGTTTTGAGGGGGAGTTGGCGGTTTTGAGGCGAAGCTGGGGAGGTCTACGGCGAGTTTTGCTACTGGAGAAGTAAGCATGTCGTCGCCGGAGGTTAAGAGTATTGCCGGAGGGGGTTAAGAGTCTCGGCAACGGGAGTGTATGGGGCGCGAGCCTGGGTATTCCTGGCTAGACTGAACGCGATCGCTCTCGGAATCGTCAAGCGGTGGAGGTTGCGCCGCTGAGGTGGAAGAGGTTAAGGAAATAGCTGGTCAAGGAGGGAAAATGGCGAGCAATGAGCGCCCCGATGGCGCTCCGCGTCGCTCTCAGGGCTGGCGTGGGATGTACACGGGCGAGCCGGAGACGCAGACGGGTGCGCAGCAGGGGGCTGCCGGTGGGCAGGCCGAGGCGCAAGCTGCATCCGCCGGGCAAGCTGCCGGCGGCCGCGGCGCACGCCGCGGCGGCGTCGTCGCAGGCCTCGCAGTGGGAGCCGCCGTCCTTGCCATCACGGTCGGTTTGGTGATGGGGCTAAGCGGCGGGGAAGGGGGCGTCACTAAGAAGGGCGAAGAGAGCGCACCCGCCGCCAACACTGCCGCCGCACCCTACACCGGCGACACCGAAGGCGCCGACGCTACCCCGCCGACCGACGAGGAACAGCAGCAGAAGCTCGACAAGCTCGCAGCCGACATCGCCAAGAAGAACAACGTGCAGGTCGGCGTGGCAATCCTCGGGGAGAACGGTCCGCTGCACGCGGGCAAGCTCAACGAGGAGGGCGCCTGGTCGACCATCAAGGTGCCGATCGCAGGCGCGGTCGAGGAAAAGCTGCGCCACGCGGAAGCCCACGGCCAGCCCGCCCCGCGTGCCGCGATGGAAGCCGACATGGACGCGGCGATCCACTATTCGGATAATGACGCCGCGTTTCGGCTCTGGATGTATGTCGGCGACGGCTCGGACCGTACCGCCTCCTACAAAGTGCGCGATTACATGCACCGCGTAGGCGACCCGACGAACGCGGCGAAGCAGTTTGAAGATGGGGTCTACATCGGGTTCGGCGCGATTAAGTGGAAGCTGACGGACCAGGTGAAATTCATGAACGGGTTCCGGTGCATGAATGGCTCCGACAAGGTGCTGACGCGCATGGAGCACATCATCCCGGAGCACAGCTATGGGCTGGCGAAAATCAAGGGCGCGCAGTTTAAGGGCGGCTGGGGCCCGGAGCCGGACGGGCGGTTCATCTACCGGCAGCTGGGGCTGGTGCCTGGCCCGAACGGGGAAATGACCCCCGTGGCAATTATGGCGATCCCCAACGATGGGTTGGAGCCGACTGCGTGGGCGGGCGCAGATTCCCTGGCGAAGAAGCTGCCTGACGTGCTGGAAGGCGCCCCGCCGGCGAAGACAAAGGACGACTGCTAGAAAATGCCGATCTGCGCGCCCATGGACTCCGCCGAGCGAAGCTGATCCAGCCAACCCGGCGCCCCCGGCCGCACGCGGATAATCGGCCGGTTGGAAGCATCGCCCTTGTTGCGGCCTGCCCGCGCTTCGAAGCGCCCGCGTGCGGCGTGGCCATCCTCGGCAAGGGTTTTCAGGGACCGATCCGGGTGGGCAATATCCTCCCGCGCACCCTGCAGCAGCTCGATGGTCTGGTCCAAGGCCTCCAGCACGGCAGGGCGGTTGTTCTCCACCATCGCGCGCACCAGATCCGGATCCGTGCCAGCCACGCGCGTGCCGTCGCGGAAACTTGACGCCGCCAGGCTCAGCGCCAGCGGACCTCCACTATCGCCGGCGACTGCCAGCGCCTCGGCGAGGATGTGCGGCAAGTGGCTGACACGCCCCACGGCGCTGTCATGCCGGCGCGCGATGGCGGGGATTACCGACGCGCCGACCTCCTCGGCCAGCCCGACCACGCGCACCCACGTATCCAGCCAGCGCTTGCTGGTCGCGTCGGCGTCGGCGCTGGGAGCCTCTGCCGTGCTGGAACTTGCACCTGCGGACGCGCCTGCCGCGCTGGAACCCGTGCCTGCCGCTGCGCCCGAAGTCGCGCCGCCGCCTGCCGCGCTGGAACCTGCGTCGCCCGCGCCTGCGCGAGCCCCCGCGAGCTCGCGCGCGTTGTCATACGTCACGACCCACACGGCACCCCGGAACAGCCCGTGCATCGTCGCCTGCCAGCCCGAGTTTGCGGTGCCAGCCATCGGATGCCCACCCACGAAGCGATCGGACATGCCCTTCGCCTCCACGAGGTCGTGCACTTCCTGCTTCACACTGGTCACGTCAGTAAAGCCGCAGGTCGGGGCGTGCTGAGATATGGCGTCAAGAAGAAAAGACAGCGCGGGCATCGGCACGCCAAGGATCAAGAGCGCATCGGCTTCCTCGGCGCGGCGGAGCGTTGCCTCGAGGTCGCCCGACACGTCGTAGCCATCGCGGCGCGCTCGGGTGACGGTTTTCTCCGACCGATTCCAGCCGAACACGGGCCAGCCGGCGGCCTGCGCATCGCGCATCAGCGAACCGCCGATCAGCCCCAGACCCAGGATGCATAGCGGACGGCGATCCTCGGGGAGGGTGCTCAGGCGGTAGTCGGAAGAAATTTCGTGGCTCACGCTACCCAGTGTTCCACAAAGCAGACTAGCGTTGGGGGACATGAGCACCGACAGCTTCGATAACGGCAGCAGCGACGGCGGCGACGGCGGCGGCGACCTGACCTTCGCCGTCTCCGCCATCCGCACCGACGGCCACTGGCACCTGCGCGAACTCCCCACCCGCGCAACGGAAAGCCTGCCTGACCTCATCGCGGAGTTGCGGGCTTCGCGTGCGGAAGGCCCGATCGTGGGGCTGCTGTGCATCGAGGACGACTGGTCCGTTGTGCTCCGCCCGGTGCCGAGCGGCGTGCGGATCTTACTTAGTGACGCCACCGCCGCGTTGGATTACGACATTGCCAGCGAGGTGCTGGACACCCTGGACATTGACGAGCCTTCGGAAGAGGAGGCCGACGCTTCAGATGACCCGTGGCCCGAGGGCGACTTCGACCTGCTGGAGGACTTGGGTGCGAGCGAGCAGATAATGTCCATCATCTTCTACGACGATGACCTGTACGGGGCGGAGCAGGTTCTGCGCGTGGCGGACGAGCTGGGCTTCGCCGACGAGCTGGCGGACCTGGTGGGCGTGGAGCTGGAGTTCTAGCCGGTGGGGGTGGAGGGCGCGCCGGGCGCGTGGGGTGGTGCCGAGCCAGCTGAGATGCGCGATGGGGCTGAAGTGCGTGACGCAGCTGAGTTGCGCGATGGGGCTGAGCTGTGTGGCGAGCGGCGCGGGGCTGGCGTTGAGGCGTGCGCGTGCGGCGGGGCTGGCGTACGCGGTGATGCTGAGGCGCGCGGTGGGTTGCCAGGCGCGTGCAGCGGGGCTGGCGTACGCGGTGATGCTGAGGCTCAGGCGTGCGTGGGCGGCGGATTGCCGCAGGTCGCCGGGGCTGCGCGCGCGGAAGCGCTGATGCGCCGCGCCCTGGACATCGCTGCGGAGACTCCCGCCGGGGACGTTCCCGTCGGAGCTGTGATTCTCGGCCCGGACGGGCGGGAACTCGGGCGGGGCGTTAACCGGCGCGAAGCCGACAATGATCCCACCGCACACGCGGAGATCCTCGCCATCCGGGAAGCCGTGCAGGAGCTCGGGGACGCCTGGCGGCTGGAAAACTGCACGTTGGTCGTCACCCTGGAACCCTGCGCCATGTGTGCGGGGGCGCTGGTCGGGGCGCGAATTGGCAGTATCATCTTCGGAGCCTACGAGCCCCGGACCGGGGCATGCGGCAGCGTCTGGGATGTGCCGCGGGAGTCCCCACTGCACTGGGCGGAGGTCCGCGGAGGCGTGCTGGCCGGGGAATGCGAAGAACTGCTGCGGCAGTTCTTCGCCCGCCTGCGCTAAGCGCGCGAGCCCGCGCTTGCCCGCCCGCCCGCGCACGGGCGCGCCCCGCCCGTGCTGGATATGCTGAGAGGGAGCCCCTGCTCCTGGATAATTCGCCTATCCAGGAGCAGGGGCTTTACTTCTTGCGGTTCTTCCACGGCGCGCCCGTGCGCGTGCTGGATATGCTTGACCCGCGCGCCTGCGCTGGCGCCTCCGCCGGGTGTGCCCGACTCGTATTGCTCGGTTGCTGGAATTCTCCGTGGCCGACGCAGTCCCCGGACATCCCCGCCTACTCAGGCTGCGAGGCCCAAGGGAGGGGTGAGGATGCGGAGGATGAGGGGGCGTCAATAAGTGTTATAGAAAATTAATAAGTGGTTCTGAACAGTGCTTTTGCGATCGGAGTGGGCGTCTGAAGGCTGGGAAGACGGCTCGGTGGTGGCGAGAATGGCAGAACGAACCTACGTTGGAAATCGAGCGTCCTGGTCGTACGAATGCTGCGGCTGGGGCGCACAAATTAGAACAAAGTTAGTGGCAATAGACACAAGGAGAGATCAATGGATCTGAACAAGGCAAAGGACATGGCAGGCGAGCACCGCGACAAGATTCAGGACGGTGCTGAGAAGGCCATCGACGGCAAGCTGGACGGCGACAAGGCTGACAAGGCCAAGGACGGCCTGAACAAGGGCATGGACAAGCTCCTCGGCGACAAGTAAGTCCGAAACCGCTAAGGCGGGAGCCCGCTGCGAACTGGTTGAGGTTCGTGGCGGGCTTTCGCGTGTGTAGGGCGGGGTTTTGTTGCGAAAATGTGGGGGTGTTACGCTAGTACGAGTCTGCAATCGCTGACTATGGTGGCGTGTCCGAGCGGCCGAAGGTGCTCGCCTCGAAAGCGAGTGTTGTTAGTAGCAACCGAGGGTTCAAATCCCTCCGCCACCGCCAAAATTTTTTACCGCGTGCTGTTTTCCGGTTAAACACTGGGAGGCGGCGCGCGGTTTTTGCGTGCGCGGGGGCTTGGGTTCTGGTGCGCGAGGTGCGCGACCGGGTGCGTAGGGCTGGGAATGAGGGTCGCCGAGGTGGGGATGTCCCAAATTCCACGTATTAGAATATAACTATTCTGTTTACGCAGGTCAGAGGGGCGCAAATTTTGGCTTCAGATATGCTACTTTCAATAACTCGAAGATTTGGGACATTGAGTCGGAGGCAAGGGGCTCGCGGCGGAAAATGGGCAGGTTTTGGCGAAATTAGGGCGCTCTATTGGGGAGGTAAGAGAGGGCGAAGCGCTGTAAGCGCCGTAGACGGCCTGAAAGTGGCTGGGGGATACCTCAATAAGGGTGCAAAACTGCGTCCCGCATTTGGGAAATGCACCGAAAAGGGCACTTGGGAGGTGTGGTGAGCGGTTGTGGACATGGGAAAGTGTCCCAAATCTTCCACTCTGTTTTTATAACTTTCTGTTTCCGCAGGTCAGAAGGTTGCGAAAATTTGCCGCAAACCTGCTACCCGCCGAAAGTGGAAGATTTGGGACATTTGCCCTTGGGTTGAGCGCGATGGGGAAGTTGGAAGCGCGCCTAGAAGGAGGGGACGAAAGGTCCGCCCGGAAGCTTTAGCAACACACGTCACACCTGTCACAACCCACCTGGGCTTTTGGCTACTGTAGGATGTATATTTCGAGAACTGTCTGCGGCGTGGGAAGCCGCAACCACAAACGCAAGACTGCGCGAACGCAAGACGCAAAACAGAACGAACATCCCAGCCGGCGGAAGGTCAACCAGTGGCGAAAATCCTGTTTAACCTCGGACGATGGTCCTACCTGCACAAGAAGCGGGTGATCGCCGCCTGGCTGTTACTGTTCGTCGGCATCGCGGCAGCAGCGCTGGGATTCCAAAAGGGCTTCAACGACATCTTCGAAATCAAAGATGTGCCCTCCACGCACGCCACGGAAATGCTCCAAGAGAAATTCCCGGGCACCAAAAACCCCGCCGAATCCACCGACGTCAACATAGTCTTCGGAGCCCCGGAGGGGAAGAAACTCGAAGACCCAGAGCTGATGGCGGCAATGGATGAGACGGTGGCGTCATTAAGAAATAACGTGCCCGACTTCAAAGAGGGCATGCAGTTCGGCAACCCCGTAGAGCTCAACGACAAGCTGGGCAAGATGCTCGTCGACCAGATGACGAAGCAGGGCATGCCCGAAGCCACCGCGAAATCCGACGCGGAGAACCTGCGGATGTACTCCGCCGACGGGCGCTACGGCACCATGACCTTCAGCTACGACGTGCCGCTGCCCGCCGACGTGACCGACGAGGATCGGCAGGCGGTGTACGACGCGATCCAGATTTCGCGCGACGCGGGCATGGACGTGGAGGTCGGCGGCCCCGGCTTCGGCGACCCCATCGCCGTCGAGCCGATCTCGGAGATCGCGGGTGTGGTGGTCGCGCTGATCATCCTGTTCTTCACGTTCGGTTCGCTGCTGGCGGCGGGGCTGCCGCTGGCTACCGCGATCGTGGGCGTGGGTATTGGCGCTCTGGTGACGGTGGGTGCGACGGCGGTGCTGCCGCTGAACTCCATCACGCCGACGCTGGGCCTAATGATCGGCCTGGCGGTCGGCATCGACTACGCGCTGTTCATCATGTCGCGCTACCGCGACGAGCTGCGGCAGGGGCGGTCACGCCCGGATGCGATTGGCCTGGCCGCGGGAACTGCGGGTTCGGCGGTGGTGTTCGCGGGTCTGACGGTGACGATCGCGCTGGTCGGCCTGCGCCTGGCAGACATTCCGTTCCTGTCGTACATGGGTTACTTCGCGGCGATCAGCGTGATGGTCGCGGTGGCTGTGGCGCTGACGTTCTTGCCCGCGCTGCTGGGGGCGTGTGGCTCGCGGGTCTTTCGTAAGGACGCCACGTTTGGGCAGCAGTACGCCTCCGCCCTCGTGGGGGAGGATGCGGCGCACGGGTATTTCACGGGCGGTCCGGCGGGGCGCGGGCGTGCGGTCCGCGTTGGCGGGGATGACGGGGAGCGCCAGCGCGCGGGCGACGGTCAGCACAAGCAAGGCCTGGCGAGCCGCTGGATCAAGCTGGTCTACAGCTTCCCTGGAATTTCCATTGCAGTGGTGATGCTGGTGCTGGCCGCGCTGACTCTCCCGGCGCTGAACCTGCAGCTTTCGCTGCCGAATGATAAGACGGCGAACGTGGACTCCACGCAGCGGAAGTCTGCCGAGATGCTCGAGGAAGGCTTCGGCCCAGGCCGCAACGCTCCGTTCCTGGTGGTCGTTAACGGCGAGAACGCAAACCCGGATTCGCCGGCGCTCGCCACCTACATTCAGGGCCAGGCGGACGCGCAGGGTGGCGGCGGAGATGCGCAGGACGCGCCGGGCGCGGAGGCTGGCCAGGGCGCTGGCGACAAGACCAAGGCCGCGGCGCAGGCGTCATTTATCTATGCGATGGAGAACCTCGGCAGCAACATTCATGTGAAGCACGCGCAGCTCATCGGCCAGAGCGAGGATGGGCTCGCCGCGCAGCTGCTGATCACGCCCGAAGGTGGGCCGACCGAAGAGGGCACCGCCACGCTCATCCACGCGCTGCGCGGACAGCAGAACGTGATCGAGAAGGAAACCGGCGTGGACATGGGCATCACCGGCCTGATCCCCATCCAGCAGGACGTCACCGACCAACTGTCGGACGCCATGCCGATATACCTCCTGCTGGTCGTCGGGCTGGCGCTCGTGCTGCTGCTGATGATCTTCCGCAGCATCACCGTGCCGATCATGGCGGCACTCGGATTCCTGCTCTCCGTCGGCGGCGCTTTCGGGCTGACCGTGCTGGTCTGGCAGGAAGGCTGGGCCGGGCTGTGGAACTCGCCGGGGCCGCTGATCAGCTTCATGCCGATCTTCCTCATCGGCGTGACCTTCGGACTGGCGATGGATTACCAAATGTTCATCGTGTCGCGCATGCGAGAACGCTTCAAGCACGAATCCTTCGAGGCCGCGAAGACCTCCAAGTACACGCCCGTTGAAGACTCCGTGATCTTCGGCTTCGGCATGGGTGCGAAGGTCGTGACCGTGGCGGCGCTGATCATGATCGGCGTGTTCGCCAGCTTCATCTTCCAGCCTCTGCCGTTCGTGCAGATCTTCGGCTTCGCGCTAGGCGCCGCCGTGCTGTTCGACGCCTTCCTCGTGCGCATGACCTTCATCCCCGCCATGATGGTGCTACTTGGAAAGGCCACCTGGTACATGCCCAAGTGGCTGGACCGCATACTGCCGACCTTCGACGTTGAAGGCTCGCAGCTGGAGCGCGATTTCCGCTCCGGCGAGATCCAGCGCTTCGACGACGAAGGGCGTGCGCTGGAGCCGGCGCGCTAGCGGCGGCTCCCGCAAACGCTAACCCAGCCGCTCCCGCCATGCCGGGCCGTAGTAGCGCCCCATGAACTCCTCCCGGAACTCATAGAAACGCCCCTGCTCCATGGACTCGCGAATCCGGTCCACCAACCCCACCATGAAATGCAGATTATGCAGGGTGCACAACGTCCCGGCCAGATACTCCTTCGCCTTTAGCAGGTGGTGAATATAAGCGCGCGAATAATTCTCCGAGACATAACCGCCTACTGCGGCGTCAATAGGAGAGAAATCCCTCTTAAACCGCGCACCCATAAGATTCAGCCGACCGTCCAGCGTGTACACGCCACCGCGGCGGCCCAGGCGAGTCGGCGCGACGCAATCGAACGTATCCGCGCCGGCCTCAATCGCCGTGAACAGGTCATCCGGCTCCGAAATGCCGAGCAAGTGGCGGGGTTTATCCTCCGGCAGCTCCTCGGCGACCCAGCGGACGATCGTGCCGAGGTTCTCCTTCTCCAGCGCGCCGCCGATGCCGAAGCCGCCGAAACCGCGGTTGCCCTGCGCCTCCGCCTCCTCGGACAGCTGCACCAGCCCGCGCGCGGCCTGCCTGCGCAGATCCTCGTACTGCGCGCCCTGCACCACACCCCACAGAGACTGCGGTGGGCGGTGCGTGCGCAAGTCCGTGAGGCGCTGGTGCTCCGCCAGGCAACGACGAGCCCAGCGATGCGTGCGTGCGACGGATTGCTCCTGGTAGGGGCGGGTATTCACCAGCGTGGTGAGCTCGTCGAACGCGAACATAATGTCCGCGCCCAGTTGGTGCTGGATCTGCATCGACACCTCAGGGGTGAAGCGGTGCTTGCTGCCGTCGATGACGCTGCGGAAATCTACGCCGTCCTCGTCCACCACGGCCATGCGCTTTTTCTGCTGCTGGATGATGTCCGCCTCGCTGCGGCCTTTTGTGTCCATGGCCAGGACTTTCTTGTAGCCCACGCCGAGACTCATGACCTGGAAGCCGCCGGAGTCCGTGTACGTCGGCCCGTGCCAGTTCTCGAAGGTCGCGAGCCCGCCGGCCTCGTCCACGATGTCCGGGCCCGGCTGCAGGTAAAGGTGGTACGCGTTGGAGAGCATCGCCTGCGCGCCCGTCGACCGCACCTGCTCGGGCGTGAGGGTCTTGACCGTTGCTTTTGTCGCCACCGGGATGAACGCTGGGGTGTGGATGTTCCCATGCGGAGTCTTTATGACGCCCGTACGCCCCAGCCCGCCCGCGCTTGCGCTTCCGGCTCCGCCCGCGCCTCCGTCTACTCGCGCGCTTGCGCCCGCGCTTCCAGCTGCGCCTGCGTTTCCGGCCGCGCCCGCGTCTGCACTGTCGCTATCGCGCAGCCGGGTGCGCACCTCGAAGGATAGGTCTGCGGCGCCCGCGCCCGCGTCCGCGCTGGTGTTTTCCTGATTGTCGGCCATGGCGCCCTATTTTATCTTCCTCTTCCGCCGGCGCCCCTTTCCGCGCCGCCGATTCCCCATCCCACACCGCCGATTTCCCCTCCAACACCACCGAATCCCTCTTCCACGCCACCGATTCCCTCCCTTGCATTGCCGAATCTCCCTCCCGCGCCTATTCTCCGCACCCATTCCTCCCCATTCCCATGCCCAGGTTTCCACGCTGTCACATGAGCCCCACTGGCCCCACTCTCCGCCCAGGCTCGCCAGCCAAGCGCTTCCCCCTCCTCGGTTGATGCCTAGCTGACGTCACATCAGCCCCACTGGCCTCAGAGCTGCCGTGCGCCAGGGTGGGCTAAAACGCAAATGTCCCAAATCTTCCACTTTCGGCAGGTAGCAAGTCTGAAGTAAAAATTGATACCCCTTTTGACCTGCGCAAATAGAAAGTTATAAAAACAGAGTGGAAGATTTGGGACATTTGGCTGCCTAAGTGTCGGAAATCTTGCAAAACGGCAATCGCTCGTCAGGCTGATCGGCGCACCCTGAACCCTCTCAGCGCGAAGAAAGTCGCTTAAACGGGCTTAGAATCGCCCTGCCGGATTTGGCGTCTTCCAAGCCGACTCGATGTATGTCTTGCCGGCGAACTTATTCCCGCGCTGAGGCTATTCTTCCTCCTTAGGAAAGCAATTGCCTCCAGTCAGGAGCTGCTATTCCCACGCTGGGACGCCTCCCCGGTAGTTGGTGGCGGGGAACTCGAGCCCTTGTCGTGTCATTTGCTGATGGATTCTGCAGATGTCCGCCACGGCACTGCCATCTCGGAAGTTATTGCGATCCACCCGGTAAATGCGCAGGCCCAGGTTCTGCAGTTTCCGCTCGCGTTCGCGCTCGCTAAGGATCTGCCGCGCGGCGAAAACCTCTTCGTTGATCACGCTGCCCGTGTCCAGCGTAAAGCTGGCGTCCGCGTCAGTTACGCCGGGTTGGTACTTGCCTTGACCGTCGTACTCGATTACCAGCCCGCAGGGGTAGAAAAAGTCCACGCGACCTGCGAAGTAACCCTCGTAGTGCAGCTCCACCTGCTGAAGAGGAGCAGGCAGCCCGGCCTCCCACAGTTTTACCTTTAACTCAGATTCCCGCGGGCTTTCGGAGGCGCCGTTGATCAGTCGAAGAGCTTTCGTGACCTCGCTGAAACCTCGTAGATTCAGCGCGGAATGTAGGCATTCACGAACTTCTGCAATAAACACTTCTACTGCGTGGTTGTCGTATTTCGTGCGAACAATCGACTCTGCTGCGACGACCGCATCCGTCACACTATGCCACCGGGCTAGGTCGATTATTGAGTCGAGTATGCCGGTTAGGCGAATTTCGCGCGGACCGTTGGCGGTGGTGATCTGTATTTCATCCGATCTCTGCCTCGAGCCAGCGTGCAGTGGTCGGATGATCCGGTTGTTGGAAACCTTGCGAGTTCCCGTCGGTGGGTAGTACCCGATCTCCGCGTTCGGGTCCGCCCGCCCCGCGATCGGCAGCCCGTGCAGCAGCGCCGCAGAACGCCCGCACAGCACGCCGTTTGTGCAGCTCAGGCCGTGTGCGATCGCATGGAGACGTACCTTTTCGTCACGCGGCAGCGCATCCCAGTGCACCCGCTCGGCGTAGATCCCAGGCGCAACCTTATAGTGACGCCGCCCGCGCGCCAGCCCTCGCCGCGCACCGCTCGGAAGCTCTTTCGCCTCGATGAGCAGCGTTGTTGTTGTCTTTTCTTTCTGACGCCCCCACGCCAACGGATCCACATTTCCCCCACACGTTGAGCTTTCCCCTTGGCTTCAAAGTATCGCAGAAAAGTATTGCAGAAAAGTAGTGCAGATCCAGGGGTAGCCTTGCCAGGGAAACGAGAAGTAGGAGGCGACGGCATGGTGCGAGCAGCGGAGGCGGCGATAGCGGAGCAGGTGGACAGCCGGGCGGGGGAGACGGCGCAAGCGCAGAAAGCGGAGAGCCGAGGGGCGGGGCGGTACGCGCCCAGCCCCTCGGGGGATCTACACCTGGGGAATTTCCGGACTGCCGTGCTGGCATGGCTGTTCGCTAAGCACGAAGGGCGCGAGTTCCGGATGCGGATCGACGACATTGATGCTCAACGCTCGTCGGAAGAAAGTGCAAAACAGCAACTACTGGATCTTGCGACTATGGGGATTGGGTACGAGGGGAGGCTGTGGCGTCAACAAGAGTGCTGGTCAGAGTACGAAACAGCGCTACAGGACCTGCGAGAAAAGGGGCTTGTGTACGAGTGCTACTGCTCGCGGAAGGACATCGCCGAGGCGGTCCGCGCGCCGCACGCCGCGCCGGGAGCGTACCCGGGAACGTGCCGCGACCTGGGAGAATCGGAGCGGGAGGCCAAGCGCGCAGAATTGGCGGAGCGGGGGCGAGTGCCGGCGTTGCGGCTGCGCGCGGGCGTGGCCGAGTGGGAAGTGCGCGAGCGGTTCGCCGTGTCAGGCGGGGTGTACCGCGGGGCGGTGGATGACATGGTGCTGCGGCGCGGCGGGAACGCGCCGAAGGGATCGGGGGCGCGGGG
>NZ_JAKRMT010000026.1:0-14010 GCF_022346045.1 Corynebacterium sp. ACRQJ
CCCCCACCCCACTAGTCCCACCATCCCCGCTAGTCTCATAATCCCCACCATCCTCACACTCACCTCCCCTCAGCTTCACCCAGCTGGACCCCAGTAACCCCAAATGTCGTTAGATCGGGAATACGCCGCCTCTGAAAAATGTATCGCTCCGGCGCCAACCTCCTGACCAGCGGTTTTGCATATTTGCAAACGGTTGTCGATAACGCATTCCCGTTCTGGCGACATTTCGCCCGCCAACGAGGCCTTAGGTGTCGGAAAAGTTGCAAAACCATGGACATTGGGGCGCCACCAGCACCCCAAAGCGCCTTAAATGTCGGAAAAGTTGCAAAACGTCTCGTGACCAGAAACGAGGCTCGGTCACGCAGCCCCGTGACCAGCGCATTTACACTACCGAGTATCGCTACCAATAACGTTCTGCAACTTTTCCGACATTTCACCCCAGTAGAGACACTCCCTATAGGGGCACCACCCCCAGTAAAGCGCCACACCCCAGCAAAGCCGTGAAGCTCGGCGGCAACATAGCAAGCGGAGCTCAGCGGCAACATAGCAGGCGGAAGCAGAATAGTTCTAGACCAAGCGGTACAGCGTTTTCGCAAGCAGCAAATACCCTCCCAACTGGGGCTTTATGGCGTCAATAAGAAAAAAGTAGACAGAGCGGTTTACTTTTGACGCGCGTGGGTCTATCGTCGTAAATCAACAAAGCTAAACAGCAAACCAAAGCGCCAACAAACAACAAACCCCAACAGCAGAGGACCACACCAATGCCGAAGTACAACAACGAGAACGCAGAGCAGTGGGGCTTCGCCACCCGCCAGATCCACGCGGGCCAGCCCGTCGGCGACACCGGCGCGCGCAACCTGCCGATCCACTTCACCACCAGCTACGTCTTCAACGACGCAGAGCATGCCAAGCAGCGCTTCCACCTGGAAGACCTGGGCCCCATCTACTCCCGCCTGACCAACCCCACCGTCGAGGCGCTGGAGAACCGCCTGAACTCCCTGGAAGGCGGCGTGCACGCAGTCGCTTTCGCCTCCGGCATGGCTGCCGAGACCGCCGCGATCCTCAACCTGGCCGGCGCCGGCGACCATATCGTCTCCTCCCCGCGCCTCTACGGCGGCACCGAGACCCTGCTGCAGCACACCCTGCCGAAGCTGGGCATCGAGACCACCTTCGTGGAAAACCCCGACGACCCGGAGTCCTGGAAGGCCGCCGTCCGCCCGAACACCAAGGCCTTCTTCGCAGAGACCTTCGCAAACCCGCAGGCAGACGTGCTGAACATCCCGGCCGTCGCGGAGGTCGCCCACGCAAACCAGGTCCCGCTGATCGTGGACAACACCCTGGCCACCGCCGCGCTGGTCCGCCCGCTGGAGTTGGGCGCGGACGTCGTGGTTGCATCCCTGACGAAGTTCTACACGGGCAACGGCTCGGGCCTGGGCGGCATCATCGTCGACGGCGGCTCCTTCGACTGGTCCGTCGAGCGCGACGGCCAGCCGGTCTTCCCTGGCTTCGTCAACCCGGATCCCGCCTACCACGGTCTGAAGTACGTGGACCTGGCTCCGGCTGCTTTCGGCATGAAGCTCCGCGCAGGCATTATCCGCGACACGGGCGCCACCCTCTCCGCGTTCAACGCATGGGTTGTGGCCCAGGGCCTAGATACCCTGACCCTGCGCATCGCCAAGCACAACGAGAACGCGAAGGCCGTGGCGGAGTTCCTGGCCGAGCAGCCGCAGGTGGCCACCGTGAACTATGCGGGCCTGCCGACCTCCCCGTGGTTCAAGGTCAAGGAGGAGCTGGGCCTGGAGTACACCGGCTCTGTCTTGAGCTTCGACCTGAAGGTCGACGACCCCACCTCGGAGGAGGCGAAGGAGAAGGCCTGGGCCTTCATCGATGCCCTGCAGCTGCACTCCGACCTGGCGAATGTCGGCGACGTGCGTTCCCTGGTGGTCCACCCGGCCACCACCACCCACTCGCAGTCCGATGCGCATGGCCTGGCCCGCGCGGGTGTGTCCCACGCTACGGTTCGCCTGTCCGTGGGCATTGAGGACATCACCGACATCATCGACGACCTGAAGCGCGGCTTCGCGGCCATTTAAGACCGGTTGGTTTCTAGGCTTTAGGCTGATTCCCATGAACCCCGAGTTCCTCCCCGCCTCTGGCGCATCGCGCACGGTCTCTATCGGCGACGTAGTCACGGAGGCGGGTGTAACTATTTTTGACGCCGAACTCCGCTACTTCGCGTTCTACGACTCTCCGGATGGCGCCGCGGACTATGCCGAGTTCTCCGCTGGCCCCGAGCCGGGGCTGTCCCCGGAGGAGCGGCCGATTGTGCTGATCGAGCATGCCCTTACTGGCGATGGCAATGCCGCCGACTGGTGGGCGGACATGGTGGGTCCGAACAAGCCGATCGACACCACCCGCTACCTGGTGCTTTGTGCCAATGTGCTGGGCGGCTGCCAGGGGTCCACCGGCCCGAGTTCGCCGCACCCCGACGGCCAGGCGTGGGGTTCGCGATTCCCCGCTTTGTCGATCCGTGACATGGTTACGGCGGAACGGTTGTTGTTGGAGCGTGTGGGCGTCACAAAGATCCATGCCCTTGTGGGTGCCTCGATGGGCGGGGCGCGGGTGCTGGAGTGGTCGCTCATGTACCCGGAGATGGTCAACGCGGCGTTACCGATCGCGGTGAGCGCGCGTGCGTCTGCGTGGCAGATTGGCCTGCAGTCCAGCCAGATTCGCTTCATTGAGGCGGATCCGGCCTGGCAGGGCGGCGATTACTACGACTCGGGCGAGGTTCCTTCGCATGGGCTGGGGCAGGCGCGCCGCATCGCGCACCTGACGTATCGAGGTGAGCTGGAAGTCGATGAGCGTTTCGGGGTGGATCCGCAGAACGGTGAAAACCCCTACGGGCCGTACCGCGACCCTCACCAGCGTTTCGCGGTGGAGAGTTACCTGGATCGCCAGGCCGAGAAGCTGGTCGCGCGCTTCGATGCGGGCAGCTATGTAGTGCTGACCGACGCACTAAATAGGCACGACGTCGGCCGTGGCCGGGGTGGCATGAACGCCGCCTTGGGCTCGTGTGAGGTACCGACGATGGTGGTGGGTGTGGATACCGACATTCTGTACCCGCTGCACCAGCAGGAGCACCTGTCGCGCAACCTGGGGGATTTCATCGGCATGTCGAAGATCACCTCGCCGACAGGCCACGATGGGTTCCTGATCGAATCGCGTCAGATGGGCCAGGTGTTGGCGAAGTTCCTGGCGAAGGCGGAGATTATCGCCGAAGGGACCGAGGGCGCTGCGCGGGCTTAGCTGGTCAGTGGGTCGACGCTCACGGCGATCCACAGAATGATTATGCCGATGGCGGCGGTGAAGGCGGTATCGAACTTGCGCGAACGCACCGCCAGCACGCCCAGCACCCGGGAATCCAGGAGTAGACGTAGCACGGCCAGGTAGACCATCGCGCTGCCCAGCATGACGCTAGCTCGACGCCACCTGTCCACCAACAACAGCGCCAGCACAGCCAACAGCATCAACCCGAACAGCCCCAGCAGTGCGTGTTGGACGGAGCGGGAGAACCGGGAGGGCGGGTTGTTTCGGTCGTGGGGGTTATCGAGGAGCCGCTGGCGGGCGTCGCCAATGCGGGCAGGGCGGGAGCGATTAGGCACGCAGCAGCTTCTCCGCACGCTCGACGACGTTGCGCACCAGGAAGGCTCGGGTCAGCGGGCCTACTCCCCCGGGGTTCGGGGACACGGCACCGGCGACGTCCCACACGTCCGGGTGCACGTCGCCCTTCAGCTTGCCGTCGTCGCCGCGGGAGACTCCCACGTCCAGAATCGCTGCGCCCGGCTTGACCATGTCCGCGGTGATCATGTGCGGCACGCCGGCGGCGGCGACGATCACGTCCGCGGCCTTCGTCTCCGCCGCCAGGTCCTTGGTGCCGGTGTGGCACAGGGTGACAGTGGAGTTCTCGCTGCGGCGGGTGAGCATCAGGCCGATCGGGCGACCGACCGTCACTCCACGGCCGATGACTACAACCTTCGCGCCGTTCAGCTCCACGCCGAAGCGACGGAGCAGGTGGATCGCACCGTTGGGGGTGCAGGGCAACGGGGCGGGCTCGTTGAGCACCAGCTTGCCCAGGTTCACCGGGTGCAAGCCATCGGCATCCTTGTCTGGATCGATGCGCTCCAACACGGCGTTTTCATCCAGGTGCTTCGGCAGCGGCAGCTGCACAATGTAGCCGGTGCAAGCATCGTCGGCGTTCAGCTCGTCGATGACTGCGTTGAGCTCTTCCTGGGAAACGTCCGCCGGGAGGTCCTTGCGGATGGAGTTCACGCCGATCTGCTCGCAGTCCTTGTGCTTCATGCGCACATAGGAGTGGCTGGCCGGGTCGTCGCCCACCAGCACGGTGGCCAGGCCGGGAGTCACGCCCTTTTCCTTCAGCGCGGCGACGCGCTGTTCCAGGTCGGCGAAGATCTCGTCGCGGTAGAGTTTTCCATCCAATTTAGTAGCTGCCATGAGCCCCATTATTCCACGCGGGCTCGCTGGGATCGAGGTGGCGTCATGGCTAAAAGAGCAACTAGTACAAGAAACTAGTAGGGCCTGCCGGGCCAGTGCGGCGCGTAGGCGACAGTCTGCCGAACAGGGTTCATGGCGGCCACGACCACGCCGATGACGACGATGGCGATTCCGGCCAGCGCGGCCAGGGTGGGGATAGTGAGAGTGTGCTGCAGGGTCGTTTCAGTATCCAGCCAGTTATCGAGGATTTCGAGGTAGCGTTGCCCTTCTTCTGTAGTCACTACATCCCGGCCGTCAGGTCCCCCGGTGGGCCAAGCTTTATCCCCGTACTCCCGGATTTCCTCGCGAAAATCCCACCCTGGCACCACCGCGAAAGCCGCCCCGCCGCCCCACCAGACGAGCATGCCGCTCCAAAAAATGGCGAGGGAATCATTGCACCACTTCGGGATCGCGAGCGCCACGAAGTTGAGGAGGCACTGAATGCCGAAGAAGAGCGGGCCGACCGCGCCGGCGATTAGAAGTATCCCCACCCAGTCCTTGCCATAAAACACGAAGCGCAGGATGCAATACACAATCGGCATGAGGAAAGCAGCGAGCCAACCGATGAGCAGGGGCATGAAGCGAGAGTCTTGGCCGGTTTGCGGCGGCGGGGCATACCCGTAGGCGGGCATAGGGGCAGGCGAGCCATAGTGAGGGTACGTCATGCCACCGATCCTGTCAGACGGCGGGCGCTTTGGCTGGGCAAAAAGATGAACATGGTTATGGGAGGGGCTGGGGCGTAGGAATGCTCCCCGCTAAACCCCACCGGCGAAGCCCAACTGACGCCACGCCTCGTAGGCCGCCACCGCCGCCGCGTTCGATAGGTTCATGGACCGCCGCCCCGGCAGCATCGGGATGCGCACCTTCGCCGTCACCCGCGGGTCGGCCAGCACCTCGTCGGCCAGGCCAGTCGGCTCCGGGCCGAAGAGCAGCACGTCACCCGGCCGGTAGTCCACCTCCGTAAACCACGTACCCGTCTGCGCGGTGAAGGCGAATACCCGGCCCGAGCCGCGTGCCGGATCAGTCACGTGAGCCAGCGCCTCATCGATCCCCTCGTGGACGTGCACGTCTGCCAGTTCGTGGTAATCCAGCCCCGCCCGGCGCACGTGCTTGTCGTCGAACTTGAAGGCGAGCGGCCCAGCCAGGTGCAGCGAAGCCCCCGTGCCCGCGCACATGCGGATGGCGTTGCCCGTGTTCGGGGGGATCTCCGGGCGGTCGAACACTACGTGCAGTGGTGGGTTCACACCCGCAAACTGGTTTTCAGACGTCATTCCCTCAATCTAACCGGTACAAATGTAGCCATGAGCAACTCCCCCTCCCGCAGCTTCGACATCACCCTGATGGGTGCCACCGGTTTCGTCGGCGCGCTGACCGCCGGCTACCTGGCGGCCAACGCCCCCGCCGACGTGCGCATCGCCCTGGCTGGCCGGAACCAGACCAAGCTAGAAGCCCTGCGCGAGCAGCTGGCTGCAAAGCACCCGCGGGCCAAGGAATTCCCGCTGGTCATCGCCGATTCCAGCGATAATCGCTCCCTGGAGAAGCTAGTCCGCAACACCCGCGTGGTCATCTCCACCGTCGGCCCCTACTACCGCCACGGCTTCCCGTTGGTCCGCGAATGCGCAACCCACGGAACGCACTACGTCGACCTCGCCGGAGAGGCGCTCTTCATGCGCGAATCTGCCGATTCCTACCACGATCGCGCTACTGCCAGCGGGGCGCGCATCGTCCACGCCTGCGGCTTCGATTCCGTTCCAAGTGACCTGGGAATGCTGCTGCTGGGGCAGAGGGCGTCCGAAAACAAAGACACTCTCAAGTCCGCCACCATGATCGTGAAGATGAAGGGTGGGCTCTCCGGCGGCACGGTCGACTCGATGCGCGAGCAATTCGCCGCCGCCAAGGGCAGCCAGGAGAAGAAGCGGCTGCTGGCCGACCCGTACACCCTCTCCCCCGACCGCGCCAAAGAGCCGGACCTGGGCAAGCAGCCGGACTTCGGGGTGGTGCGGGAAAGCGACATCGGGGGCGCTAACGCTAGCGCCAGCGGCGAGGACGTCTGGGCCGGGCCGTTCATCATGGCGGGATCCAACACGCGCGTGGTTCGCCGCTCGAACGCGCTGCTCGGCTACGAATACGGCGATAAGCTGCGCTACAGCGAATACCAGTACACCGGCAAGGGGCTGAAGGGCCGCGTGCGCGCCTTCACCATGGGCGCGGTACTGGGCACTGCGGTGGCGGCGCTGAACCAGGACAAGCTGCGCACGTTCCTCTCCCGTTGGGTGCCGGAGCCCGGCGAGGGCCCGTCCGAGGCCGAACGCGATGCCGGTTTCTTCCACACCACGCATTTCGGCGTAGGCACAGGCGGGGCCACCTACCAACAGACCATCAGCCTGGACGCCGACCCGGGGTATAAGGGCACGTCCATGATGCTTAGCGAGGCTGCGCTCACCCTTGTTCTTTGTAACGCCGAACTGCCGACAGGCTCCTCCTACCAAGGAAAAACCGGCGGCGGAGTACTCACTCCTGCCACCGGCTTGGGTATGCCCTACGTGCGCCGCCTCAGCGACGCGGGCATGAAGTTCAGCGACTAGCTGAACATGCCTAGCTGAACAGGTTCTGCTCGTCCTCGGGCACACCGTTCACCTGGTTTAGGTTCAGGGTGTTGAGCTGGGTGACGTGCTCCGGGGTCAGCTCGTCCAGGGAGGAAACCTGCAGCAGACGCATGGTGCGGCGCACCTCGCTGGCCAGGATCTCGATGGCGCGGTTCACGCCGGCCTCGCCGCCAGCCATCAGGCCGTAGAGGTACGCGCGGCCGATCAAGGTGAACTTCGCGCCCTTGGCGATCGCAGCGACGATGTCCGCGCCATTCATAATGCCTGTATCCATAGCCACGTCCACGTCGTTACCGACCTCGCGAGCGACCTCCGGCAGCAGCTGGAAAGGCACAGGCGCGCGATCCAACTGACGGCCGCCGTGGTTAGACAGAATGATGCCATCGACGCCCAGGTCGGCCAGCTTCTTAGAATCCGGCAGATTCTGCACGCCCTTGACAACCAGCTTTCCGGGCCACATCTCGCGAATAGTCTTCAGATCCTCAAACTTGATGGAGGGGTCCATAGCGGAGTCCAACAGTTCGCCAACCGTTCCGCCGGTGCTGGTCAGGGAGGCGAACTCCAGCGGCGGGGTGGTCAGGAAGTCCCACCACCACCAGGGGCGCGGGATGGCGTTGAGCACGGTACCCAGGGAAATCTCCGGTGGGATGGAAAAGCCGTTGCGGGCATCGCGCAGGCGGTTACCGGCGACGGGGGTATCCACGGTGAACAGCAGGGTATCGAAGCCGGCCTTGGCCGCGCGTTCCACCAGGCCGTAGGAGATCTCGCGCTCCTTCATCACGTACAGCTGGAACCAGTTGCGACCGTTCGGGTTGGCCTTCTGCACGTCCTCAATGCTGGTGGTGCCCAGGGTGGACAGGCAGAACGGGATGCCCGCGGATCCCGCGGCGCTCGCGCCCGCGAGTTCGCCTTCGGTCTGCATCAGGCGGGTAAAGCCAGTCGGAGCGATGCCGAACGGAAGGGAGGACTTGCCGCCGAAAATCTCCGCGGTGGTGTCCACATTGGATACGTCGTTCAGGATGGACGGGTGGAATTCCACGTCGCGGAAGGCCTGGCGGGCGCGGTTCATCGAGATTTCTTCGTCTGCGGCGCCATCGGTGTAGTCGAATGCAGCGGCCGGGGTGCGGCGCTTAGCGATGGCGCGCAGATCCCAGATGGTCTGTGCATCGTTGAGGCGGCGAGCCTTGAAATCCAGGGTGGGGTTCTTAAACTTCAGCAGGTCGAAAATCTCAACGGGGTTCGGGATCTGGCGTTTCTGGTGTGCCATGGGATAATCGCTCTCCTCACAGAGTGTCTTCGCAGCTCTTTCGCGCGAAATAGCGTGGTTTTTGTAGGTCGCCGTTTGGAGGCCAACAATTCCACGATAGAACGCTTCCCCGAGCTTCGCTGTCTGGGTGTGCTGCAGCACTTCCCCTTGGTGCAGCGACTTCAATTCCCCCCTAGCTCAGCTCCGCGAAGAATTCCAGGATCCGCTCGCCGATCAGCTGCCGGGACTTCGGCTTCACAAACTGGTGGCCCTCCCCCGGCACCTCCAGGAACTGCGGGGTGCGGCCCAGCTCCACCAGCGCGTCGTATAGCTGTTGGGATTCCTGCAGCGGCACGTTCGAGTCGTTGGCGCCGTGAATAAACAGCACCGGGGTGGTGATCTGTTCCGCCTTGTGCAGAGGAGAAATTTCCCACAGGAGTTCGGCATCGTGCATCGGGTACCCGTACTTCGGGGAGGCCGCACTCGCCAGCCACGGCTCGGTCGATTCGTAGTAGGTCTCAAAGCTCGTCATGCCGCAGGCATCCACCACACCTAGGAACATGTCCGGGTAGCGTGCGGCCGCCAGCACGGCCAGGAACCCGCCGTAACTGCGGCCTCCCAGGAATACCCGTCCTGCGGTGCACAAGTCGGCGTCACAAAGAAAAGAAACCGTATCCGCAACGTCGTCGATCGCGGCGAAGCGACCGTAACGGTCATCGGCGTGGATGAAGGCGCGGCCGTTGCCCTTGCTGCCGCGAATATTGGGGGTAAACACGGTGTAACCAGCGGCGACGATGTCTGCGAGCACGTCATGGTGGGCGGGCCGGGATTGCCCCTCGGGGCCGCCGTGCAGGTGGACGTACACCGGATGCCCCGGCGCGGGATCCTCCGGCAGATACAGCCAGCCGGAAAGCTCCAGGCCGTCGCGGGCGGTGTAGTAGACCAGCTCCGGAACGTCGCCCTGCCGGGCGCGCTCATCCAGGCGGTCGGTGCGGTCCGGGTCCAGCGGCTCCACACGCCCGGCTTCCAGCCGCAGCACCTCCACCGTCGGCGGCAGGTTCGGCCCTTCGACAGTCAGCGCCAGCAGCTGGCCATCGTCAGTGATGGACAGACCCGCGGCGACCATGCCCGGCAGCTCGACGGTGCGGCGGACCTGCACGCGCTGTTCATCGCCAAGGCTCAGCAGCTCCAGATTGGAAATGCCCGCCTGGTTCCACAGCACCGCGGCGGTCGACAGGTCCTCGCTGATTGCGAACTCATCAACGTCCGCCTCGGGGTTACTGATCAGCTCCTCGCGTTCGATACAGACCGGACGCTCGTCCTCGATATCCACCACCAGGCGCATGAGTCGACGGCGATCCGCACCGTGGTCGGTGACCACGAGGATCACTAGTCGGCTGTCCGTGATCGGCAGGATCCGCCCGTCCTCCGTGGTGGCTCCCGGCTCCGGCGGCAGCAGCGGCATCCAGCGGCCTTGAGGATTGACCAGCAACAGTTCGCGGTTGCCACGCGGGCCAACGCGCATGAGGCTATACCCGGCCTCCGAGGCGACGAGCAGCGCGTCGAGGCGCCTGTCCATCACCTGGTAGCGCGACGTATTCGGGTCGACCAGACGCGCCTCCGTCATGCCGTCGGCCGCCACGGCATCCATCGCCAGCTTGTCGCGGTCCCATTCGACCAGGTGCGTGCGAGCGTCGAAGGTGTTTCTTAGCGGTGACGCCCCTTCGACCTCAGGATCCGTAGATACCGTGAAGGTCTCTAGCTTTTCGGAGCCCTTAGGGGACACTTCGCAGGCGATCCACTGTGCGTCCGGGGAGTGCAGCACGCGCGTGACGGGACCTTCGATGGGCAGCTGCACGGGGCGTTCCTTACCCACGCCATCCTCGGTGAGTGCTGCCTGGACGGCGTAGGGATACCCGCCATCGCGGACGATGTAGGCGATGGCAGTGCCGTTGGGGGCTAGCGAGGGGGCGGTCGTATGGCGCATGAATCCAGTATTCTAGCGAAGCCCGAACGGCTGACCTAACAGTTTCTCCTTTAGGTACAGACTGGTGCGGGTAGAGCGGAGAAACTCTATGCTGTGAAGACATGAGCATTTACGTGAACGCCTACTCCACCGTCCGTGCGGACGTGCCCTTCCGCGGACCGGGCGAGCCCGCCATCGCCTCCCGCGAGTTGTGCTTCGACTCGCCGGACCGGCCGTTCCTCAAGACCACGGCCAATGGCGCTAGCGAGGACGAGGAGCAGCAGACCCGGGAGCTGCTAGAACACCTGGTGGGCTTCGAGGGTTACGTCGCCACGCAGGGTGAGGAGCGCTTCGGCAGCTTTAATTCCTACATCCACTCGGTGATGCAGCACATCCACAGCGTGCGGCGCCACTATGTGTTCGAGCGCGACGACGACTTTGACTTCTCCCACCTGGGCGAATTCGCCGACTGGGCGCGTGAGGCCAACGCGGTTTTCTTCCTGACCGACGGCACTGTGCGCAATGCAGGCGGCGCGGATCTACTGGACCCCGCACAGATCGGCAGTTCCCAGTCCAGTGGAGCACAGGCAAACTCCGTGCCGCAGCACCCGGGTGCCGTGGAGCGGATGCGCCGCGTGCGCGGGGACCTGTGGCGGAAGGGTTTCCAGGTGGCGACGACACTGCCGCCAGTGCGCAGCGAAGCTGAGGTGCTGCTGCGCCCCGCCGAGGAGGTTTTCAACCGGGCCGTGACCTTGTCCGTGGTGGCGACCGTTGCCGTGGCAGTGCTAAACGGCGAACCCGTGGACTTCAACGCACTGCGCGCTGGCTCGCGACGGGCCTTCGACCACCTCACCCCGGTTGAGCGCTCCTTCCTCGACAATGCGGAGGCTGCGCAGGGCGCACAGGGGGCACAGGGGGCACAGTCCTATAGCCAGGAGCTGCAGGACGATGCGTACCAGCTGGCTTGGGCATACACCGCCGCCGAGTTCCTGGCTTGGGCCGTCGGCCTGATCGACATTGGCGTCTTTGGGTTCACCCCCGTGGATCTTCCCGCCCTGCGGGCTGCGCTGCGCGCCGTGGATAGAGAAGGGCGCGATGCTTCCGCACTGCCGCTGCGCAGCCTTCCGGAGATCTGCGATGCTGCGGAGCACATCTACTCTCTGCGCTGGGTTTCGGTGGAGCTGCAGTCCGATAGTCCCTCCCAGACCGGCCCTGGCACCCTCCAGCCTCAGGACCACTCCACCCTTGTCGAACGCCACCGCGCTGTCGCCTGGCTGACCGATCCGGTTATCGCGTACGACGACGTAGATCTCTCCACTTAAAGGTCGCACTAAGCTGCCCCCATTGCGTGTACGCGACCGCAGCGGTTGGCGTCACCGGTGATGTGCTTCAAAGAACGCGGCGACTTCGCCCGACGCGGTCACCGCATTGGAGCGGCGCTCGCGCGAACGATCCACCGCTCCCGCACCGGCCTCGCCCGTGTGCTCGCCCATCCACGTGTGGCCGGCGTCGCCGATGGCCAAATGCATGACCTCCATGTGTTGGCCGCAGTTAGGCCACTGGACGCGCTGCACGGCATCCGTCACGCGGGTGGCAATCGGCGCGCCCACGCAATGTGCGCGGCTCGCATATAGCTGCGAGAACTCGAAGGCCCCCAGGTACTCGTCCTCGTATCGTCCGCCGCCTCCGTAGTGGATCGTCTGATCCTTTCGGCCGTGAATGTCCAGGTACGGGGTGGTTTCACCGCGCTTGAAGCGGACGTTCTCTGGCTTCTTCGGGTCCGCGCCCTTCTCCGCACAGGCGCGCCATGTGCCCGAGTAGTAGGCCGCGGATACGGCCGCGAAGGCCGCGAATTCGTCCGGCATCTCGCAGGCCAGCTTGCCTACGAAGCCCCCGCCGTTGGACATGCCCGTCGCGTAGATCCGGTTCGCATCCACCTGGTAGGTGGAGGACACTGCGTCCAGCATGTCGCGGACGAAGCGCACGTCCTCGCCAGCCTTCACCTGCGCATACGGGGCGCCCTCCCATGCGTTGCCGATGCCCTGTGGGTACACCACGATCGCATTTTTGCCCGCCAGGCCGGTGTAGTGCGCCATCTGGGTGGCCTGCTCGCGGTAGCCGTGGAACGCGAAGATCAACGGGAGGGGTTTCTGGTCCTTCGCGCCCTCCTGTTGCTTCTTGTCGTAGCGCTGCGCGCCACGCGGGACGTTAATGATGTACCGGCGGTCGCGCTTGCCGGATTTGAGCTCGAGCGTTTTGTCCTGTCCCGCCTTCGGCACTTCGCGGATCGGGTGGAAGTGCTGCGGGATGCGCGCCACCGCGGGGGAAACCTGCACGTTGGGGCCTGCAGGCGGAATGGCCACCGCTTCCGTCGGGGCGAAATCCGCCGGTTCCTTCACTGTGTTGTGCGCCTGCGGATCGTCGTGGGGGGCGTGGGCGATTTTCTGAATGGCCACGCCCATTCCGGCTGCGCAGAGCAGCAGAAACACCGCGAGTACGGTTGCTGCGATGCGCCTGCGGCGGAATTGCTGTTCCGTGGGGCGGCTGCCAGTGGGGCGCTCCGGGGCACGGCGGTTGTTGCGGCGATCCGCGCGGTGCCGGCCACCCTTCGCGCGGTTTTCGGGATTTTGTTGATGACGCCGCCGGCTCCCCCGCCAGGATTCCTCCCCGAAGCGCGCAGCTTCCTGATCGCTGACCTGTGGAGGCGCCGCTAGGTGGAGGCGCTCCTTCCGAGCCAGGTTTCCCCGCGCGCGACGTTGCGCGCGGGGGTCATCCGGGTCGAAAGGCTCACGAGTCACGGGGACGATTGTTCTTGGCTGCTACGCCTGTGTCAATTACCGGCCCAGTGTTCAGCATCATCCCAGCGAGAAGCGCCGACTTAGCGGAAGTCCCGCGAGCCCGCGTGTGCTCCCGCGATCTCGCCGGCCGGCCGCAGCTGAGTCTCCACCTGTTCCAGCAGATCCGCCGTCACGGTGGCCGCCCCCTCCGCGTTGTGGACAATCCCCCGCACGACCAGAATCTTTGCGTTTAGCGCAACCGCCCGCTGCCGCGCCCACAGCCCCTGCGAGACCACAATATTCGCCAGCCCAGTCTCGTCCTCCAGACCGAAAAATACCACCCCACCTGCGGTTGCGGGGCGCTGCCGGTGAGTCACCACGCCCGCGACGCGCACCCGCGTGCCATCGGGGACGCGCAGCAGGCTATCGGCCGTCACCACCGCCGCACCACCGCGCGGGGCGACATCACCGGGGTGTGTACCGCGCGGTGCAGGGCGTAGATGCCACTCGTTCAGGTACTCGCGCAGCAGACGCACCGGATGCTCGGCCGTCGTCACGCTCGTTGTCGCTAGTTCGGACGCCACCATCTCAAACGCACTCATCCCAGGCAACGCCGGCGCATGCACGCCGGACGTCCCCGGCAGCATTCCCGGCCGCTCGGTCGCCGCCACCCCGGCGGCCCACACGGCTTGGCGGCGGGTTAGCCCGAGACTCCCCAAAGCCCCCGCCCGCGCCAGCTTCTCCACATGAGCCACGGTCAGCCCAGCTTCGCGGGATAGGTCTTCCACGCTAGTGAAGCGGCCGATCCGCTCGCGCGCCTCCACGATGCGCTCTGCCACCTCTGCGGAGATCCCCCTGTCTCTT
>NZ_JAKRMT010000027.1:0-12780 GCF_022346045.1 Corynebacterium sp. ACRQJ
AACGCACTAATACACACCAAAATACTAAACCCCTACAAACGGCAAAAACCCCGCCCTACCTGCTGTTTATGCTGGTAAGACGGGGTAAGTAAAAAGTGGGCTATCAGGGACTCGAACCCCGCGTGGCCACCCACCATGACCAGCCCAAACACCACGAAAACTAGAAATTTGACGACAAACTGACGACGCCAGAAAAACTTTCATCCATCCGACCACGCAACCCATCCAAATCATCATCAAACAATGCAGCGTAGGTATCGAGGGTCATCGCAGCACTTGCATGCCCCAACTGACGCTGCACTAACTTCACGTTCGCCCCGGAGCTGACCATCAGCGAGGCAGCCGTATGCCGAAGATCGTGCAACGTAACCCGGTATGGCAGCACCCCATCGTTGACACACTGCGCAACTCCCCTCTGGAACCAGTGCTTCGACGAATACGGACGGGGCATTGGTTCCGCCCCATTAGAGAAAACCCATGCAGACGGCAGCTTGGCCGCACAGTGGCGACGGAGCATAGTGAAAATGAACTCCGGGGCGGTCACGGTGCGCTGTTCTTCGGTCTTAGGTGTACCAACAACGGATTTTCCGTCGACCCACACGGCGTTACGCTCGATGTGAATTCTTTTTGCCTTGAAATCAATATCTCCCACCTGTAGCCCGGCCAGCTCACCAAAACGCATTCCAGTGGTTGCCAGAACCCACACCACAGTAGGGTGCTCTACAGCTTTAGCGAGGTTTGCGACTTGGTCTCGAGTGAGGAATCGCTGTGGGCTTTTCGCTTTCTTCGGCAGTGGGAACCCGCGTGCGGGGTTGGTGCGGATGATGTTGTCTGTCACGGCGAGGTCAAGCGCACCCGCTAAGGCGGTGAGGCAGTGGCGCTTTGATGATCCACTCATGGGCTTCATCGCTCCCGTCCACTGGCCGTTTTCGTCTTTTTGTGCGTAGTCGGCGACTTTGAGGCTGGCTAACCAGTCGCGAACAGCGGATTGGGTTATTTGCTGTGGTGTGAGGTGGCCCCACTGTGGTCGGACGTGCGTGTCTGCGGTTGTGGCGAGCCGGGCGCGCCATGAGGGTTTCCATTCGGAGATGCGGAAAAGCCGGTCAATAAGATTGTTGATTGTGACGGTGGATCGTTCTGGTTGTTGCCATTCGCCGGTGTGGATTTTGGCGGCGTTCTTGTCCGCCCAGGCTTGCGCCTTCGCCTTGGTCTCGAAGCCGCGTTTGGTGCGTGACTTGCCGTCCGGTGATCGGTATTGGACGCGCCACATGTGACCTTTGGCGGTGGCGTACTTTTTGATGGAGGCCATGCTAGGTTAGTCCTTGTCGGTAAATTTGTGCTGCTGACATTGTTGCCTCGGTTCTCCTTGACTTTGGTTTGGCAGGGGAACCGAGGCGCTGCCGTTTTCTACTGCATGTCGCGCAATGCGCGGCACCGCTTGCGAATAAGTTCCGCATGCTGATAAATATCGGTCACTCCAGATAGATCAAATTGGTGTTCGTTCCTGTCGGCATCGAAGATCACGATCCGTGGCACCTTGCGATCCATCCACAACCGAGCAATGGGCTTACGGTTATTGTCCTGGTAAAGAACAGCACAGTAGGACTTCGCGTCACGCATGAAGACATCTTCTGCGGGAACCTCTGCGCAGGAGATAGCCCGAATGATATTAAACGCCTGGATTTCCTCCTCAGTCGTCACGATGCCGTCATCGGCAACAGCGATTTCTTCCTGGGGTTCGGTCGGTGCCTCAGCAGCAACCGTGGCAACCTCCTTTGGTTCATCGAGATTCTGAGCATCTTGCAGCCTACGGTTCGCCTCATCCTTGAGGAACTGGCTCTGTGCTGTGGTGACGAGCTTTGTGAATGTCTCCAGGTTTTGTGCTGTCATGCGACGGGTAGTGACACGAGCGGCAAGAGATCGCACCCAGTCAGCGTCAGGTGTCTTGAATTGCGACGACAATACCTTTTTGATTTCCGCAACATACTTCAGTTGCTCTGCACTTGCTGCAATGGTCTCGGAGTCGAAGCGAGACTTGGTGCACATCTCGAGATGGGGGAAAATCCGCGCGTCGACGTTGGAGAGGTTCAGCGTCATGAATGGTTTTTCGTCCATTCGATTCGCAGCGTCGAGCTGAGCATAGAACTCGTACACTTCGCCGTTTGTTAGGATCGCGAACTCTGTGTCGGTCACGTTGAAATAGCGGATGAGCTGATTCGCATGGTTGAGGCTGAGGGGCTCGCCGATCTTTTTACATTCGATGAGGAATCGGAAGTCGTCGCCAGATTTAATGGCGAAGTCGACCTTTTCACCCTTCTTGATACCGATGTCGGCGGTGTATTCGGGGATGACCTCACGGGGGTCTGTGACGTCGTAACCCAGGACTGTTGAAATGAAGGGGATGATGAAGGCCGTTTTGGTTGCTTCCTCTGTTTCGATGATTGGTTTAAGCTCGCGAACCTTGGATGCGAGGGCGTAGATGGATTGGTCGATACTCATGCTGCTATTTCTTTCAGGACGTTGGGGTGTTGTTTGAGGTAGACCTCGAGGATGTGGGGTGTGACCTCGAGGTCAATGGCGAGACTGTGGAAGTCGTTGCCGTGCCAGGGGGCGAGGTGCTTTAATTCGTCGTCTTTGATGAGGAGTTTCGCGGCGAACCTGTCGGCGCGTTCCTCCTGGCGTTGGTCGAAGTTGTCGTGTCCGGTTTTTCGGTCGTTGTATACGGCGTGCCCGAGTTCGTGGGCAAGCGTGGATTTATAGTCCCACACGGCCATGTCGCGCATGGTGGATATCACGCGGAGGCTGGGGGAGTACCAGCCTTTAGGGGGACCGTGGTGGTGACGTAGCTCCACGCCCATGAGGTAGGCCATGTCGTGTAAATCATGGATCGAGGTCATCCAGCGTGCCTCCTACTTCTGGGGAGCTATCGGCTACCGCATCGTCCGGCATGCCTGCATCGTATGAAGAAGACTCGACATCGGGGGTAGAGGTGTTCGATTTTCTACGGGCTGCCAGCTCGTCGACGGGGTGGCTAGATCGACCCATGACTTCCTGCACGAGCGCCAGTTTCTGATCTGCGCCAAGAATGTCCTGTGCTAGGTGGTATACAAGCTCTTCTGGTGTGGCGGTCGCCAAACTCTTCCCGCCATCGTCGAGGTAGTCAAATATTTCACTGACGCTTACGTGCCCGAGCTCTTGGAGAGCGATTACGGGATTGATCTCAAATCCGCGAGCGATCGTGATGATGTCGTCTGCGGTAAGCCCTTTTGCCATGCGGGAGTTGGTCGCATTGCGGGAGATGTTGAGCTTGTCCGCGATGTCTTGAGCTGTGATGCGCTTTCCAGACATGGATGAGAACCAGTTTTTGTAGCGGTCTGCGTTGGTCATGTAATCCATACTAGTGACCACAAAAGTTGTCAGCAAGTGGGGGTTAATCAGGGGTAATGCCAACTCGGGTGCCCCCGCTGTAATTCCATCCTTGTCAGATTGGCGCCGCGTGACATATTCTTTTGTCAGTCACCAAGAAAGAGGTGAAACAGTGACAACATTCCTTATCAGTCTTGATGAACTTGAACGTGTAAAGCGTGTCAATCGACTGGCATCGGCAGTAGACCTAGCTGCATACACAGGAGTTTCCCGGAACACATGGAACAAGGCTCTCAAGACCCGCAAGCCAACACCGCAAATTCTGGACGCGCTGGCATTCATGGGAGCCCGGCCAGAAAAGGTGCTTATCGCTCTTTCAGAGGATGACCTGCAAGCGGCATAAGAAAAGCCCCTGCGGGAACAGGGGCAAAAAGAAGCACTAAGTAAAAGGATAGCAGATGAAAATTAACGGCGTTAGTGAGCATGCAAACTTCTACCCAATGCTCAATGAGGAAGCGCTCGCGGAACTCGCTGCAGATATTGAGGCGAATGGCCAGCGTGATCCGATCATGGTCAATAAGGATGGTGTTCTTCTCGATGGTCGCAATCGTCTAGCGGCTTGCGAGCGCCTCGGAATCGATCCGCTTATTGAGTTCTACAAGGGTGACGATGAGGGTGCGTTTGTGCGGTCGTCGAATGAGCGCCGCCACCAGCCGACTGGCTCACGGGCTATGTCCACGGCATTGTCGCTGCAGGCTGATGGGTTGCGTGGCGACGGTCGATGGAAGCGCGGAAGTTTGGAATATATGCCCGAATCCGGGCATACGAAGTTCAGGAATCGACTGCAAGAGGCTGGCCGTGTTCTCGATGAACTCCCAGAGCTCGCCCAATCCGTAGTTGATGGTGAAATCGCCCTCGACGACGCTTACGGAAAGGCGAAGGCTAAGCGCGCCGCCCGCGAAGCGGAAGAGCGTGCCCGCGTCGAAGAAGCCCGCGACGAGCAAGCCCGCGAGGACAAGGCAGGCCGCTACTTCGACAACCACCCCGAAGCCCAGGAATGGCTGAACTCAAAGCCTCAAGGAACCTTCGAGACCATGCGCGGAGCCTACGCGGCATACCTCGAACATGACCGCGAAGCCCGCCGGGCGGAGCAGGAAAAGAAGCGCAAAGAAGAAGCGGAGCAGCGCGACCACCGCGTGTTCATCGAACGCCATAAAACCTACGTCGAAACCTTCGTTAAGGCCTTCGAGTTCGGCCTGATGATGGCGACATTCCCCGCCCGCGATGAAGTCCTCGACGCGATGGAAAAGCACGACCGCGAACGATTCCTAGAGATCGAAAACAAGTACCTGAAAGGACGCGACTAATGGCCGCCGACTACACCGAACTACTAATGAAGCGCCTCGACGAGGCACGCCCTGACCGATACATCGCGAAAGACTGGATCGACCGCGTTGCCGACTCTATCCCGGTCGATGTAGCGCAGGTGGAAGACCTCGCACGGGAACTACTGCGCAGCAAGGCGCGAAGCATTGAAGAGAAGCGCACTAGCTCCGGGAACGCGATGGCTCGCGACTTCCACATCACAGGCCAGCAACCGCTGGATTGGCAGCTCGCGGGAGAGTCCCCAATCAGCTTCTGGAACACGATCCTGGTCAACGGGAAGCCAAAGAAGGTGCGCGAGCGGGTGAAGTTGTCCTGCGCCTCGGTTCGCGACCTGCAGCTATGGGCTGACACGGAGCGTAAAGCCGCGAACGCCGACCACGCCGCCCGCATGAAGACTGTCGCAGGGATCGAGCAATGGGAGGCGGAGATGACGCGGTTGGGCGCGTTGTCGTGGGGCGCGTATCAGCAGGTCGTTCAGTCCGGCGAGGCGTCCGCCTAACTCCCGCCCGGTTCGTCTGGGAGAGGAAGCCTGGGCGAGCCCGCGACATAAGAGAAGAGAAAGTGCACATGACAAACTCACTCGACTATCTACAGAGTCTCGCGCATGGCTACGAGTCGCACATCTGCAATGAACTGCTGAAGGAACACCGCGACATGGACGCCATCAACCGTGCCGTCGAAGATCTCCGTGAGGTGCGGGTGCAAATCGACGAGCAGATTTCCGCGCTTATGGAATGAACCATGCCTAACTGATCTGGTTCGTCTGGGAGGGGAAGCCTGGACGAACCCGCCCTGGGTAGACCTACCCCCATGGTGCAATTCCTGGGCAGGGCACAAGGGGCTTTAGTCCCGTGTTTTTTGAGAACTGAATAGTGCATAGCGCCGTCCTATTACGGGGCGGGATGACATGCGGGTGAGCGCCGGGTCTTAGACGCGCCATGATTCCGTATGCCCTGCTCTACACCACTGGTTCGGGTTGCGCCGACCGGTGAGGTAACAGACGAGCGCGAATACAAATCCCCAGGCTCATATTGGTTTTTGCACGCGATCACCAGCCACGCCAGATTTTTGGCGCGTGCTGTGTGACGTGCAGGCGGGTTCGACTCCCGCTGTGGGCACTAGGGGTGCGTTAAATGCCGGTGCCGACCTGCTTTCCCCGGCTAAGCAACCACCATGGGCAGATTCGCCTTTCTGACTGCCCTGCGCGCTGCGCACCCCTTTTCACCACCCACACGCCGAAATCACGAGAGGAGGAATTGTTGATAACGCTGATCCCAGGAAATCTCACTACTAGGGAATGCCTCATTGTTCATGAGGTGCTGCAACGCATTAAACAGAGAGTCCTGGAAGGGCATCCATCTGGCCAAGTGATAGATCAAGCCCTTACTCAGACTGTAGAGCAAGGTACTTGCAGGCCTCCCGTTTAAGCCCCAGGGGCGAACAGTTCCCTAATAGTGTTGCCCGCCGAGCTTAATGACGGAAGGTTATTCACAGCATACGGGTATACGAAGTTATCGAATACACGCTTCCACCTGGACTTATCGTCACTCTTCAAGGAGATGATAGCTAGAGCGCCGAGCAAACGTTCATAGGATTGCTCAAATGCGAAATCGCCAAGCACTTCTAAATCGTCGATACAGCACCGCATGTGGTTAATGACGGTGAACGCGGAATCTTTAACACTCGCTGGTAGCGAACCATCCTGCGTCAGTTCCTCAATGATGACTTCAAGATACGATCGGAGGTTCTCTACTTTTTCGGCTTGTGGTGCGGGAATTAAGTCGCGCAGCATGAATGCCAATGTGCTGAGATGATCCCGTGGTGTCTGGGGGATATCACCGCTTCCCACAGTTCCCCAGCTTTTTGGATAGCAAAAGAGAATCCTTCGCCATTCTGGAAGATATCGGCGATACACCTCGGTCTGTCCACCTGTTGAGTCCAGACGATCTAACAGTTCACCGATCTGTTCAATGAGCCGAGCTGCCCGCATGTGTTCAGTCAGTTCATCATCTCCTCGACTGAGCCTTGCTGAAGTGGAACCATCATTCCATTTATTGAACACGTCGAGTAGAAGCTGCGCTGGATTTGCCATACCCAGAATCTTAACCAACCAAACAAACAGCCCCCTCTTTTTCACCTACCGCGAGATAAAGGAAAAAAAGGGGGCTTCGTGTTGCCTTACCTGAAAGGGGAAACACCCATGAATCGTAACAGATACCGCGACCTGATGGACGACATTGAAGCCGTCCTGGGCGAGCGTAAACGAATGCTCACCATCGACGAGTTCGCCGCACTCAGCGGGCGGAACCGTCAAACCGTGTGGCAGTGGTGCGCATCCGAAAAGCTGCCAGCCACACAGACAGTGAGGGGCGGACGCTACCTCATTAACTACCGTCAGTTGCTTGATTTTTTCCCGGAGGTTGCGGCATGAGCCGTCACGATCACACCCCAATCCCGAATCGCATTATCCCGCCAACTCACCCGGCTATCCAAGGCGCGCAGCGGAACTTGATCGCCGAGATCGACGAGTGGCTAGACGCAGACGATGGCTACACCGACGACGCGGCGCCCTACGAGTTGGATGACGAGCAGCGGGTGGATTTGTTCGACCTGCTCGCCGTATCACTCGCGGCGATGACCTTTGCGGGAACGATCCTGCTGATCGCCTGGCACCTCGGAAAGCTGTTGATCTAAATGCCCCTGATTGACCCGTACGACCACGATGACAGTACGCCGCCGCCCCCGTTCTGGTTCAGCCTGGGCTTTGCCGTCGGCATGGGCGTGATCCTCATCTGCGTGATCCTCCTGACCTAGAAAGACCACCATTGAAAGACCTAGAAACCCAGCTCGCGGACATGAAGCTAGATCGCTTGATTTCCGCGACACATTCCCAGCTGCTAAAGACGGACGACCCGCTGGCCGCCTACACGGCTGAATTGCTACATCGGCTTCCACGTCTGCGTGACCGTAACCGCGAGCTACAGCAGCAGCTAAGCCGAGCGAACCACCCGCGCCCCGGTATGGCCGCCGACCGGCTACGGAAGAAGGTTCGTGAGGCAACCCGCTCGCAGCGCGCTATCTGTAATCACCTAGACGCACTAGCAAACGAGATCAGGTGATCGCGGTGCGCGAGATCAAGCAAGTACCGATCCCGTCAGGGCTACAGGCTGCACTGGCCGCCAAGCGCGACCGCCTGGGCAGCGATCTGATTGTGGAGCTCACGGGGATTTCGCCAGCCCAGCTCAATGAGTGCTGCAACCCCGTATCGCGTCGCAACACAATGTTTATTTCCACGCTAGACAAGCTCGTGACCCGCCTCGAGCTAGACGTGAACTTCATCTACGAGGCAGAGGCGGAAGCCAAGCGTCTTATAGAAGAGAAAGGAGCGTTGCCATCATGCCGCAACGCCTAATTAGCTTCGACACCGAAGAGTGGTTGGAGCAGCGCCGTGAGGTTATCACGGCTACGGAAATTGCAAGGGCGATCCGGTCGCCTAAATATGCCCGCGAGCTGCGCGAAGAAAAGCGCACCGGCGAGCGAAACTTCACCGGCAACCGGTATACCGAGTGGGGTAAGGAGCGCGAGCCCATCATCGCCAAGCATGTCCGCATGCAGATCGACTCGAGCCTCGAAGCCAACGACGACCTGTGGGTGGACGATGCCGGCCTGATCGGCGCGACACCTGACATGGTCGATCGTGACTGGCGCGAGGGGCAGCCGATGGAGTTAATCGGCGAGATCAAGACCGTTGGCGCCCACCGCGACTGGGGCGACGGAGATATTCCTGGCGTGTACTACGACCAGGTGCAGGTGCAGCTGTATGTGACTGATGCGGACGAGTGCCTGTTTGCCTGGGAGCCGTACACGGTTGAGGGCGACGAGTTCAAGCCCGGCGAGGTGCGCAGCTGCATCATTCGACGCAGCGAGAAGCGCATCAAAGAGCTAATCACCTTCGCCCACCAGTGGCTCGAAGGCAAGACCCCGGCCACCCCGGACGTGTCCTTCGAGTTGGCGCAGATCAAGAAGCTGACCGACATGAAGGCTGGTATCGAGGCAGAGATTAACGAGCTGCGCGCGCAGATCATCGGCGCCATCGGCGACGAACCGGGCAGCTGGGAGTATCCCAGCATTGGCCTGGTGACCATGACGAAGCCGAGTGTGCGCAAGACCTTCGACTCCAAGAGGTTCCGTGAAGATCATGCCGACCTGGCTGACCAGTACACGGTCGAGAAGGAAACAAAGCCGTCCCTGCGGCTGACATTCGAGAAGGAGGTGTCCTAAATGGGTAATCAGATCAACCTGGACAACTATGAACCTGTCGAGGAGCGCATTATGCGCTTCAAAGACACGTACCCGAACTACCGCATGACCAGCGAGGTTGTGGACATGCGGGGCGAGGTGGGAGCCACCCGCTGGGTCGTGAAGGTGGCACTCTATCGCAACTTCGAGGACGAGAAGCCACTGTCCGAAGGGCACGCCTTCGAGGTCGACGGCGCTGGCATGACACAGAAGGTAGCCGCGCTGGAAACCTGCGAAACCTCCGCACTGGGACGCGCGCTGGCTAATGCCGGTTTCGCTGGCAATCGCCGCGTGACACGCGAAGAGATGATGAAGCCGAAAATCCAGGAGCTTACCGACCGGGCGAATACCTGCAAGACAGAAGCTGACCTGAAGAAAGTGTGGAGCGAAGCGATGGAGCTTGGCGTTGCCAACCACTTGACATTGGTTGTGAAGCGGAGGAGGGCGGAAATCAATGGAGCCTCTTAACCCTGTCCAGATCGAACGCGACCTACGCACCACGAACGAACGCATCTACAAGGGTGTTGAGGTTGTCTCGAAGGCGTACGCGGACTACCTCGACGCGGAGCGCGACTACAAGAACGCCTACGCCATGGCCTACCTGGCAGCCGAGGGCAGCATTAAGGACAAGGAGGCCAAGGCAGAAGTCGCCACCGAAGAGAAGCGCGCAAACCGCGACGTAGCCGACGTTGCCCATAAGCGAGCGAAGGACACGTTGCGAGCCGTCATGGGCGAGCAGTCCGCACTACAGACCATGGCTGCAGGCATTCGTCAAGCTTATGCCGGGAGCGGTCATGGGCAAGCGTAAGACAATGCCGTTCGAGGTGTGGATATATGTCCACGAGCGAGCGGAGGGCGCCTGCGAGGCGATGATCCCCCGCGTGTGCGTAGGCGCTGCGCAGCACTTCCATCACCGCAAAATGCGGTCGCAGGGTGGCGAGCACACCGTTGAAAATGGATTGCGCATTTGCCACGCCTGTCACTCATTCATTCATGCTAACCCCGCTTGGTCTTACGAGCGGGGTTTGTTGATTCGTGGCCGGGACGAGGTTACCTGGCCGCCGAAATACTACCGAGGGGTTTACAGAAAGGAGGAAGAAGATGGCTCGAATCAGAACGATTAAGCCCGAGTTTTTCACATCGCCAGATACGGCCAGCGTCTCACACACAGCAAGGCTTCTTTATGTGGCCATGTGGTGCCTTGCCGACGACCACGGGCGCGGAGAGATGAACATGCTTCAGCTCCGCGCTTTTGCTTTCCCGGAAGAGGATCAATGGCTCGACTCTGAACTTCAGAGGCAAGGCACGGAATTTCAGTGTCTTTGCAAGGAAGTTGTGGACGGCTTCGGAATCGACGTTTACAAGCACCGGGGACGCACTTTTTACAGCATTCCCAGCTGGGACGACCACCAAAAGCCTCAACGGCGCGCGAAACCGAAATATCCAGCGCCAGATGATCCAGATTCAACCCCTGACCAGCGGTTTAGTGGCAATGAAGGAACTTCAGTGTCTTTGCAAGGAACTTCAGTGCCTCCGCACGGAAAAACACCCCTAGGAACAGGGAAAGGGAACAGGGAAAGGGAACAGGGAAATATATCGTCCGAAGCAAGTTCGGACTCGTCCGCCCGAAGGCCGGACGCGCGCCCGAACGAGTACCCACCCGCATTCGAGGATTGGTGGAAGACCTACCCACGCCGTCGCAACGCCTCGAAGAAAGACGCGGCGAAGCAATGGCGCGAAGCAACCAAGTCGATCGACCCCGAAGAACTGCTCCGCCTCACTGCCGCCTACGCGGAGAACCCCGGCGTGGACGATGCCCGATACATTCCCCACCCGCACAAGTGGCTCAAGGATCGTCGCTGGGAAGCAATCGAGGAAACCGACAAGCCCACCGCGCCTCATAGCCGATTCACGCCAGAGGCACTCGCGCAGCGTGCCTTCGGCGGAACCAGTCAGTCGGACATCATCGAAGCGGAGGTGCTGCCATGGCAACTCGAAGCATGAGCGACGACCACGCCCTGCAAATCGCCTTCAAGGTCATCTCGATCCTTAAAACCGCGCTTCCACAGCACATGCCCCGCATGGAGGACGAGCACCAAACAAAGATCGTCGCCACCGTCTATGCCGACGTGATCGCCAGAACGCACCTACCCGCCCGCGTGTTCCAGGAAGCCGCGCTGTGGATCACCCGCACTCATGACGGCGACCGGCAGATTACGCCCGCGCTGTTCCGCCAGGCGGTGTGGCGCGCCAACGAGGAGCTGTCCGCCGACCCGGATTACCGGCAGGTGCGTGAGCAGATCAGGCAGAAACGCGAGCAGCAACGGCACCTGCAGATGGGGCTTACTGCCGATGGGCGATCCCCGGAGCTATGCCAGCGGGCGGGGAATGTCGACCAGAAGGCTGTAGAAGCGACGAAGAAGCGCCTCGGGCGTAAGTGGGCGCTAGAGGCGGGAAAGTCCGCGAGAGACGGCAACCAACAAGAATCTGACGCCAACCAAGACCAATCAACCATCAAGGAGTAGAAAAAATGACCCACATGACCGTAACCGGCAACCTCGCCAGCGACCCGGTACTGCAGCACAGCGTAGAAGGCCAGCCCTGGGCAGGGCTCACCGTCCTATGGAGCGAGCGGGAGAAAAACAACTCCACCGGACAGTGGCAAGACACGCCCGTCATCGCCGTCAAGGTGTCCTGCTTCGGCACCCTGGCAGCCAACGTCGCGCACAGCCTCAAGAAGGGCACGCGCGTGACCGTCACCGGCAAGGTTCGACCGACCGCATGGCAATCCCCGAATGGCGAGCAGCTGCAGATCAAGATGGCCGCCGACTCGGTGGCGCCTGATCTGCGCTGGGCGGTCGCAGGTGTGCAGAAGGCCACGACAAACCAGCAGAGCGGACAGCAGCAGAACAGCTTCAGCCAGCAGCAAAACAACCAGGCAGGATTCGGCCAACAACAGGCCGACCCGTTCGCCGACCAGCCCGCCAATCAGCAGCAGGGCGACGATGGAAACCCGCCTTTTTAAGCAAGAGAGAAACCAATGGCACGCACAAGACAATCAGCCAAAGCAGCCGGAGCCAGGTTCGAGCGACAAATAGCCGACCATCTCCGCGACAACGTCAGCGAATACATCGACCGCCGCGTCAAAACAGGAGCTAAGGATCGGGGGGACATCTCCAATGTTCGATCCCATGGCGAGCGAGTGGTCGTGGAATGCAAGAACACAGCCCGCCCAAGCCTCGCCCAATGGATCGACGAAGCGCACACCCAAGCGGGCAACGATGACGCAGCAGTAGGTGTAGTGATCCACAAGCGCCACGGCGTAGCAGACCCAGGCCGCCAATGGGTCACTATGACTGTCGATGACCTCGTGTTCTTCCTCACGGGCGAACTGCAGGAGTCGCGCTATGAGCCATGACCGACACCACCCAGTAACCAACTACGACCGTGCGATCGACATCGCCGCCTACATGGACGAAGTAGGCGAAAGCCTATTCGAGCTCGTGCACCAGCTACACGTCGCCGGCCTCATCACGCCCGACCCTGGCGAGAGCAGCGTTACCTACTACGACCTTTACGAGCCGGACGATTTGGCACCCGTTTACCGGCCAGAACCTAAGGAGGATGCTTCATGACCAGCAACCAGGAGCGCTTGGAAGAACTACGCCAGCAGGCTAAAACTCTCGCGGAGCAGATCGAACAGCTGGAAGACCAGCTCAACAACACGCC
>NZ_JAKRMT010000028.1:0-12210 GCF_022346045.1 Corynebacterium sp. ACRQJ
ACCTCATGCACCACCCAGGAGAACATCGTGACGACCACCACCAGCTAACCGCCTAACCAAGCCCCGAACTTCATATCGAGCCGAAAGCACAAACGGCTACACCACTACACCGGACTTGACCCAGCGAAGTATGCAACCAGCGGAACAGCCGTACGTGCCACCGCCCAAGGGTGCTCGGAGATCTGCTCCCCTTGCAGTGAAAACAAGAGCACGATCGTGTACAACAGCCCCACCAATGCAAGTGGAGAAATTGCTGGCAAAAACCTAGTTTCGTACCACTCCCGCCCCTTAATCTTTTCACCAAACACGCGAGAGGCGAGACCAGCTGCCAGTGGGATACCCAGGAATACTAAGACAGAAATCACGATCGACCAGAACGAGAAGTCTGCCGAGGTTGTAGGCAACCCCAACCAACCGGGAAGTACTTGCAGATAGAACCACCCCAACACGCCAAACATAAGCACCTGGAATACTGAATTAACTGCCACCAGTACCGCAGTTAATTCTTTATCGCCGCAAGAGAGGTCCGACCAGACCAGAACCATTGCAATGCACCGAGCTAGGCCAACGACAATCAAACCGGTGCGCAGTTCAGGCTCATCAGGCAAACACAGCCACGCCAAGGCAAACATGAATGCCGGCCCCACAATCCAGTTCAAGACAATGGAAACCGCCATCAAGCGTCTATCAGAAGCGATCCGGCGGGTCTTGTCATACTGAACCTTTGCCAGGGGCGGGTACATCATTACCAATAAGCCGAGTGCGATAGGAAGCGAAATGCTTCCGACTTCCAGATCCCTAAGCTTTGCTCCAACCCCCGGAGCCACACGGTTCACCAACAGCCCTGCAACCATTGCGAGGATAATCCAAACGGGCAAGAACCGATCCAAAAATGACATACCGGAGCGCGAAGGAGCTGTCATGTAACCTTCTCTAAGTATTGACTAGTATCAATATTAAACTAAGTGTCGTATTGATGCCTGTCAATATACGATTGTTGACATGGCCAATCCAGAGATTTTCCCGCTTTCTGACCCCTCAACATGCTGTTCACTAAGTAGCGGGCCATTGTCGGACCTCGAGGCCACCCGGTATGCCGCTTTATTCAAAGTCCTGGCCGACCAGGCCCGCCTGCAAATACTCTCTCACTTGGCAGCCAAGGGCTGCGAGCCTATCAGTGTAAACCGGCTGGCAGATATTACTGGGCTTAGCCAGCCTACGGTCTCCCACCATCTAAAACGGCTTACCCAGGCAGGCCTGCTCCGCAAGATACGAACCGGTCGCACAGTCATGCACCAGGTACAGCCCCAACTTTTTGCCGAACTCCGCACGATCCTCCAGATGGACTAATGTTCATCAGGCTCGGCGCGCCAGCCTCCAATTTCCGACACATGCCGGCGGGTACACTTAATCCCCATGGATAACTCTGATCGAACCGGCGCACGCCGCTCCGCACTGCAGCGGTTCCGCAGCTCCGTTGCGATTCGCATGGCGCAACTGGCGACGTGGGCGTCCAAAAAGGCAGGGCGAGGGGCCGGCGGCATGATCGGCGGCCTGGTCGGCGGGGCAATCGACCCGCAGCTGCTGGCGAGCCTCGGCGCCGGCAAGGGCGGCCAGAAGCGCCCAACGGTGCTGGTCACAGGAACAAACGGCAAATCCACAACCACCCGCATGCTGGCCGGCGCCGTCCGCACGGCCGCGACCGTTTGCACCAACGAGGGCGGCGACAACATGGACGCGGGCGTGATCAGCGCGCTGCTCGCCGGCCGCGACGCAGACACAGTTGTGCTCGAAGTCGACGAGCTGCACGTCCCCAAGATCGCCGAGAAACTCGACGCGGACGTGCTGGTGCTGCTGAACCTCTCGCGCGACCAGCTGGACCGCGTGGGCGAGATCAACAAAATCGAGCGTGCCCTGCGCGCGTGCGTGGAAGCGCGCCCGAACATGCAGGTCATCGCTAACTGCGACGACGTTTCCGTCACCTCCGTCGCCTGGGATTCCCCGAACGTCCAGTGGGTCAGCGCTGGTTTCGGCTGGACGGGCGATTCCACTAGCTGTCCGCGCACGGAAGGCGCGATCATCCACCGCACTGGCGAGGATGGCGTGGTGGACTGGTTCGCAGCGAAGAAGCTCCCGGACGGCCGCGAATTCCGCAGGCCCGAGCCCGATTGGCGCATCACCGAAGAGGGCCTGATCGACCGCGAGGGCAACCTGCACCCGATAAACCTGACCCTCCCGGGCAACGCAAACCGCGGCAACGCCACCCAGGCCGTCGCCGCCGCCGTGGCTTTGAGCGAGCTTCTCCCTCAGCGCATCTCCACCGAGCAGGCGATCACCGCCGCGGAGAAGGTGGATAACGTCGCGGGCCGCTACTCCGTGGTGCACTTCGGTAACCACGAGGTGCGCCTGATGCTGGCGAAGAACCCTGCCGGCTGGCAGGAGGCCCTGTCGATGGTTGACCGCACCGCCGATAGCCTCGTGATTAGCGTGAATGGCCAGGTCGCCGACGGCCAGGACCTGTCGTGGCTGTGGGACGTGCGCTTCGAGAACTTCGAGGGCGTACACGTGGTGGCCGCCGGCGAGCGCGGCACGGATCTGGCCGTCCGCCTGGGCTACGCCGCGGTCGAGCACAATCTGATCAAGGATACGGTGGCGGCGATCCGTTCCTGCCCGCCGGGCCGCGTGGAGGTCCTGGCGAACTACACGGCGTTCCGCGATCTGAAGCGGGTGCTGGACAAGGAAGGGGAAGCGTAAATGAACGCTGAGCTGAACATCGGCCTGATTCTGCCAGACGTGCTTGGCACGTATGGCGATGATGGCAACGCCCTGGTGCTGCGTCAGCGCGCCCGCATGCGCGGCATTTCGGCGGAGATCCACCCGATCCACCTGGGCGAGCCCGTCCCGGAGTCCCTGGACGTTTACACCGTCGGCGGCGGCGAGGATACCGCGCAGGTTCTGGCGGCGGAGCACCTCATCAGCGACGGCGGCATTTCCCGCGCGGTCGCCGCCGGCCGCCCGGTTCTGGCTATTTGCGCAGGTCTGCAGGTGTTTGGCCGGTCCTTCACCAGCCACGGTCGCACGGTTGAGGGTTTGGGGCTTATTGACGCCACCACGTCCCAACTCGCCGAGCGCATGATCGGCGAGATCGCTTCCACCCCGGCGGCCTCCGCCGTGACCGGCGGGGCAGGCCTGACCGAACCGCTGACGGGGTTCGCTAACCACATGGGTGCGACGATCCTGGGTGCGGACGCGGAGCCGCTGGGCCGCCTGACCCGCGGCACGGGCAACACCGATAGCCACGGCGCAGAAGCCGCTGGGCTTTCCGGAGAGGATGCTCACCGGCAGACGCGCGCCGAAGGCGCTGTTCAGGGTTCCGTCGTGGCGACGTACATGCACGGCCCCGTCCTGGCCAGGAATCCGCAGTTGGCGGACTGGCTGCTCGCCCGCGCAATGGGGGTTGGGCTCACCGAGCTGCCCGAGTTCCAGGGTGAGTTGGCGGGGCAGTTGGAGCGCGAGGTGGCGTCGCTAAGAAAGGAACGCCTCTAAGCGCCGAGCTTGGCCACGCTAAGGATCATCGGCAGCTGAAGTGGGACGCGCGCAAAGGCGATGGCGCGTGCGGGCTGAGGTTTGGCACGCCAGTCCCAGGCCATCTTGATGTTGCCAGGGAGCACGCCGACTAGGAAGAGCGCGGCGGCAGGGGCGATTGTACTTCGCAGCGCGCCGCGCCATTCGGGCTTCAGGCTGCATGCCGCGATGCTGGTGCCCAGGGCGATTTCCATGGCTCCGGAGCCGAGCGTCCAGGCGCGCGGGGTGCCGGGGAGTTCCTCCGGAACGATTCTGTCGAAGCCCTCCGGCTTAACAAAGTGCAGCACGCCTGCGGTGCCGAAGACGGTTCCCCATACGGCGGAGCGAATTCCGGCCGCGCGGGACAGGCGGTGCGGACGGAGAGCGTTGTGCAAAGGGTTTTTACTCATGGGCGCCACTGTAGTCCTGCCGTGCGACACCGGCGCCCCGCGCCGTCGGTACCACGGCTAAAGAGGCTCCAGCGGCTACAGAAACTACAGCGCGGTGCGCCCCGCAAACGCGCGGGACAGGGTGAGCTCGTCGACGAACTCCAGGTCCCCGCCCATCGGAATGCCCGAGGCCAGGCGCGTGACCGTCAGACCGGGGAAGTCGCGCAGCAGGCGGCCGAGGTAGGAGGCTGTTGCCTCGCCTTCCGTGTTCGGGTCGGTGGCGATGATGACTTCGGTGATCTCGGGGGCTTCGTCGTACTCGACGTCCGCGCTGGTGCCGTCGGCGTTGTTGGAATCTTCAGCAGCGGCAGACGTGGCGTCGCCAAGAGAAGCCCCGCCGCCCTTCGCGCCGAGCGCGACGTCTGGCAGCGCCCCGCCGATGCGCTGCACCAGGGGCGTGACGTTCAGTTCCTTCGGCCCGATGCCGTTCAGCGGGTCGAGCGCCCCGCCGAGCACGTGGTAGCGCCCGCGGTATTCCGCGGTGCGTTCGATCACCTGGATGTCTTTGGATTCCTCAACCACGCAGATGATGCTTTTATCGCGGTTGGAGTCCGCGCAGATCCGGCACACATCTTCTTGGGAGATGTTGTGGCAGATGCGGCAGAACGTCACGCCGCGCTGCAGGCGGCCGAGTGCGCTTTGGAAGCGTTCGATGTCCTCCGGCTCTTCGTTCAGCAGATGCAGCGCGATGCGTTGCGCGCTTTTCGGCCCGATGCCGGGCAGCCGGGAGAATTCGTCGATGACGTCCTGTAGAGGTCCTTCGAACAACTAGATCTCGCTTTGGAGTCTTAGAAGGCTTAGAAGCCCAGGCCACTCATGCCTTGGGACAGCGGGCCCATCTTCTCCTCGGCGAGGGTCTGCAGCTTCTGGTTGGCGTCCTTAAACGCGCCGAGCAGCAGGTCCTTCAGGGTGTCGATGTCCTCGGGGTCGACGATCTTCGGGTCGATCTCCATGTCGGTGACCTCGCCGGAGCCTGCGACGGAAATGGTGACCAGGCCATTGCCTGCCTCGCCCTTGACGGTGGAGGCGGCGATCTCGCGCTGTGCTTCCTGCAGCTGTGCCTGCATCTGCTGGGCCTGCTGCATCAGCTGGTTCATGTCTGGCTGGCTCATTTTGTTTACCTTTCGTCGGCTTTTTCGTGCTTGAGTTTTAGTTCTTCCACAACTGTACCGGTCGGCTCGGACAGGCGTGTTAGGCACCTTCGCGTGTGTGGGTGGTTGTGTTCACGCTTAGCGAACTCTCTCCGCGCCGAGGCTCTTTTCGATCAGTTCACCTGCGATTTCCAGCGGCGTGCGGTGGTCGCGCTCGCCGGGTGCGCGCTCGAGGTCGGCGAGTAGTTCGTCGCGTTCATTTTGTTCTGTTCTTTGTGACGCCCCCTCGGCCCCAGCAGCGCCCATCCCAGCGTGGGGCTGGCGGTTAGCGGCTCGGGACGGGGGTTCTGCCGTCTGTGCGGAAGGACCAGATGACGCTGACTGTGCAGATGGGCCCGACGGCGCAGAAGATCCAGGCGGGCCGGAGAGAACGGACGGATCAGAGGGGCCCGAGGGTTCGGGCGGCAGCGGCGCGTCGGCGGCTGGGTTGGCTGCAGCGTTAGCGGCCGCCCCGCCGCCCCAGTTGTCGACGGGGGCGTCTCCGTAGGCATCAACTGGCGGCTCGTCGGGCAGTGGGACGCCGTTGAAGCCGTTTTCCATGTTGTATTTCTTGCGGGCCTTGGCTCGTTCGGCGCGGGCGCGCCAGCCGGAGTTCGGGTCTTCCTGCGCGGCGGCTGCTTCACCCGAATTGGCTGCAGTTCCAGCGCCTGTGCCTGCCACTCCCCGGCTGCCAGTAGCGGCGCCAGCTGCGCCCGCACCCGCTGCGCCTGCGTTGCGGTGGGAGTGCGAGGCCTTGCGCATCGCTTCTTCCATCGCGCGGGCGCGCTCCAGGGCGCTGCTGGCTGCGCTGCGCGAGGCCGCTGCGTCCATCGGGGTTTCCGCTGGCACAGGGTTCACCGGTGTGGAGGCTGGCGTTTGTCCCTCACCGGCGGAGGGCTGTGCCGCCGCCGGTTCAGATTTTCCCTGCTCATCGCCTCCTGCAGGCTCGGCAGTTCCAGTAACTCCGTCACTTCCGGCGGCTCCGGCGCCGACAACTTCGTCGCCGACGTAGACGACGATGCGGGCGGAACTTCCCGTGACACTCTGGATAGCCTGCGAGTACACTTCCGCGTTCTTCGCCCCGCTGACCAGCCTTGCTAGTGAGCCGGTGTGGTGGTCAACGTGGATCTCGCCCGGAGTCGGCTGGGATGCACGCGGTGCGGCGCCTCGGAGGGCGATCCAAGCGCTGAGGTCCAGGTCGTGGACGGCATCCATGATGCGTGCCCAGGAGTCCGAATCAATTGTGGCGGCCGCGTCCGCCGAAGCTTCCGCCGGGGCCTCTGCCGAAGTCTCCGCCGGTTCAGAATCTGTCGGTGCCGGTGATGCCTCCGCATTTGCTGCGTTCTGAGTCGGGGACTCGGCTTCCGCAGCGCTGGCCTGGCGATGGCGCTGCATGATGTCGCGCGCCCGGCGCGCCTCGGCGATGGCCGGGGACTCCTGCGCAGCTTCCGGCTCAGTCGCTGGCGAGGTCTCAGGTGCTCGAGAAGCTTCCGCTGCCTCGGGGGACTCGGCGGGCTGAACCGGAGACTGCTCCGGTGCCTTCTCTGCAGGCTGCCCAGGTTCCGACTGAGCCGATTCAGGCTGCACAGGTTCAGGCTGCGCCGCTGCAGACTGCTGCGCTGCGTCCTGCGCAGCCTTCCTGCGCCGGGCGAACATCTCCGCCCGGCTGCCGCGCACTCCCGTGCCGGTTCCCGAACCAGCTCCAGCACCGGCGCCCGTGCCCGCGCTCGAGCCAGCACCGGCGCCTATTCCTGCCGCCCGGCCAGCACCCACGCCACCTCCGGCACCGCTACCGCCAGCCCCGCCGTGCCCCTTCTCCAGGGCCTCCACGCGCTGCGCCAGCGCCTCCACAGTCATGCCGGCGGCGGGCAGCGCCATGCGAGCACACAGGATCTCTAGCAACAGTCGCGGAGCCGTGGCGCCGCGCATCTGCGCCAACCCCTCATTCACCAGGGATGCACAGCGCGTCAGCGTCGCCTGCCCCATCTTCTCCGCCTGCTCGCGCAGCACGTCACGGGACTCCTCCGGCGCGTTCACCAGTCCGCGTTCGAACGCATCCGGCACGGCCTGTACCACCAGCAGGTCGCGGAAGCGGTCCAGCAGATCCTCACTGAATCGGCGCGGGTCGTATCCCGCATCAATAACCTCGTCGACCACGGCGAACAGCGCGGCGGAATCGTGCTCCGCCAGCGCATCCACAGCACGGTCGATCAGGGTGGAATCCGTCACGCCCAGCAGGGCCAGCGCGCGGTTGTACGTCACGCCCTCCGGCCCGGCACCGGCCAGCAGCTGGTCCATAATCGACAGCGAGTCACGCGGCGAACCGCCACCCGCGCGGATGACCAGCGGATACACCGCATCCTCCACAGGCACGCCCTCGCCGGACACCACCGACTCCAACAGTCCGCGCATATCCGGCGGCGCCAACAGGCGGAACGGGTAGTTGTGGGTTCGGGAGCGGATGGTCTGCAGCAGCTTCTCCGGCTCCGTCGTGGCGAAGATGAAGATCAGGTGCTCCGGCGGCTCCTCCACGATCTTCAGCAGGGCGTTGAAACCCGCCGTGGAGATCATGTGCGCCTCGTCAATAATGAACACCCGGTAGCGAGATTCCGCAGGCGCATAAAAGGCGCGTTCGCGCAGCTCGCGCATGTCGTCCACACCGTTGTGCGTGGCGGCGTCCAGCTCCGTCACATCTAGGTTCCCCGGCCCGCCGGGCGCCAGCGATACACAGGATTCGCACTTTCCGCAGGGCGTGGACGTCGGCCCTTCCACGCAGTTCAGCGAGCGGGCCAAGATGCGCGCCGACGACGTCTTACCGCAGCCGCGCGGCCCGGAAAACAGGTATGCGTGGTTGATCCGCCCGCTATCCAGCGCCACCGACAACGGCTCGGTCACGTGGGATTGCCCCACGACCTCGGCAAACGTCGCCGGACGATATTTCCTATAAAGTGCCACGAACCTAGCCTACATTCCGCCTAAGACGACCCGTTGCGGTCGCCTAACGCCATATGTCGTTGATATTGACGCCCTCACGCACCAACCGCTCCTGCACCGCGGCCACACCGGCCGTCTGCGCGAGCTCAAGCTCCTCGTCCGTCAGCATCACCAGCTGCGCGACGATGGTCAGCCGCCCCGGGTGGGTGAACTCCACGTCGGTCTCGCCTTCCTTCGAGTGGCGGCCCGCACCGCCGGAGGTGACCTCGTGGACGTGCGGTACACCTTCGTCCCACACGTAGGGAACCACCAGCAGGCCGTTGCGGGCGGTGATCTTCCGCTCCGAATCTGCATCCATTTGCTGCACCACGTTCGGCAGCATGGTGCCAGGCTGCGGGGGCCAGTGACCAGGGTCTTGGGAGATCATCGTCGCGGCGTGGGCCAGCAGGTCGGCGGCAGTATCGTCGTGCCCGCTAACGACGGTCAGCAGTTCCACGCGCAGGTCGGAGCCGTCTTCGGTCTGCAGGCCGGTTTCCATACGTCCGGCGTCGATGGTCATTGCAACCGTCTCGGCCAGCACGGGTTCTTCGCCGCCCTCCTGGGGTGTGCCTTCGCCCTCTTGGGGTGCGCCGTTCTGGGACGAGGGGGCGTCACCAAGAAACACCTCGGCAACAGCGAACTCGGGGAAGGAATCGGCGACCTTGCGGCGTGCGACGGTCGGCTCGTCGGGGAGTAGCCCCTGGACCCAGACCAGTGTTTCGTCGGTGTTGATGGTGGCCTCCTGTGGGTTAGCGCTGGCCCGCGTCGTGCTCGACCATCTCGATCGCGGCGTAAAGCACGCAGGTGGCGAAGCCGTCCATGGCGACCTCCAGCTGCTCGATCGTCGGCATGGAAGGAGCCAGGCGCAGGTTGCGGTCGTTCGGATCCTGCTTCAGTGGGTAGGTCGAGCCCGCGGCGGTCAGAGCCACGCCGGCCTTCTTCGCCAGCTCCACCACGCGGCCAGCGGTTCCGTCCAGCAGGTTCACGGAGATGAAGTAGCCGCCCTCCGGGACGGTCCACTCGGCAACGTTGAGGTCGCCCAGGCGGCGCTGCAGGATCTCCACCACGCGGGTGAACTTCGGGCCCAGGGAGCCCGCGTGCTTACGCATGAGGTCGCGCACGCCCTCGGCATCCTTCAGGTACTGCAGGTGAGCCAGCTGGTTGACCTTGTTCGGGCCAATGCCGCGCACGTTGGCGATCTTCTTGTACCACTCCAGGTTCTCCGTGGAGGAGGCGAAGAAGGCCAGGCCAGCGCCCGCGAAAGTGATCTTGGAGGTAGAGGACATGGCCCAGAAACGGTTCGGGTTGCCCGCCTTCTCGGCGACGTCCAGGATGTTGATGATCTCCGGGAACTCGTCGGTCAGGGTGTGGACGGCGTAGGCGTTATCCCACACGATGCGGAAGTCCGGCGCGCCGGTTTCCATAGCAGCCAGGGCCTCGGCGGTCTGCTGCGAGAAGGTGACGCCCGTCGGGTTGGCGAACATCGGCACGGCCCACATGCCCTTCACGGCCGGGTCCTTCGCCAGCTCGCGCACCTGGTCCATGTCCGGGCCTTCGTCCGTCATGTCGACGGTCAGCATCTCGAAGCCGAACAGCTCGGTGATGGAGTGGTGACGGTCGTAGCCCGGCACGGGGCAGATCCACTTCAGCTTCTCCTCCGCCGACCAGGGACGCTCGGAATCGTTGGTGCCGAAGGTGTAGGCCCAGCTGATCAGGTCGAACATGATGTTCAGGCTGGAGGCATCGCCGGCGATGACGTTATCCACCGGCAGGCCCAGGACGTCCGCCCACAGCTGGCGGACCTCCGTCAGGCCGACCCCGCCGCCGTAGTTGCGCACATCCACTCCGGAGGGCGAGGTGAAGTTCTCGCCCGGAAGGCTCAGCAGATCCACGGAGAAATCCAGCTGCTCTGCCGAGGGCTTACCGCGCGTGAGGTCCAGGTTGAGCCCCTTGGAGTGCAGCTCTTCGTAGGCCTGGCGGACGTCCTCCTTCATGCTGAGGAGGAGCTCTGCGTTTACGTTTTCGATCTTCATGTAAATTCTCTCCCGCTTGTGGCGTGCTGGGGTTTACCCTCGGTGTGGCTTACCTTTGCCAGTCTAACGGACATGCCGGACACCGCCCCCGGAAAGCGTGCCCCGGCGCCACAGCCCCGGCACCTCAGCGCCTGCGGGGCTACCTTGCGGGCGATAGGATATCGACGGGCTAAGGTGCATAGAGTTTGCATAGAGTTACCGTGCGTCAGATCTCGCCGGATGTAGTTGAAATAGTTGGAAAGGATCCACTATGGCTAAAACCGAACCCCACCGAGTCCGGGTCCCCGTCGAACGCGCCATCCGCGAGTGCCGCCTTTACGTAGAGGGCAAGCAAACCCCCGGCCAGGCGAATTACGCTACCGCGCTGAAGGAGATCGAGGATCTAGCCGCCCCCAGCAGGGGCAGCTTTGTGCTGGTCACCCTAGAGGAACCCTCGGAGGAGCAGATGCTGAAGGTGGCGAAATGCTACGACGTCGACGAGCTCATCGTCGAGGATGCCGTGACCGCCCACCAGCGCGCCAAGCTGGAGCGCTACGAAAATCAGCTGTTCACGGTCGTCCGCTCCGTGCAGTACGCGGGCAACAAGGACCTCATTGACCGGCGCGACCTCATCCAAACCGGTGAGGTGCAGATGGTCATCAGCCAGAAGTTCATCATCGTGATTGCCCACGATACGGAACTGCCCGACCCGGAAGCCCGCCTGCACCAGGCGCCCGAGCTGCGCAGCGCAGGTCCGATGGCCATCGCGTGGGCCATCACGGACTACCTGGTCGACGAGTACACCCGTATCTCCGAGGCGCTGGAAGACCGCGTCGACAACTTGGAGGAGGAGGTCTTCACCCTCCGCGCCGAGACGAACATCGAGAATATCTACACCCTGAAGCGCGAGATCCTGGAGATGCGCCACGCTATCGGCCCGCTGATCCCGGCGCTGCGCGCGCTGATCGATAACCACAAGGATCTGACGACCAAGCACGTCAGGGCGTTTTTCCGCGATGTTTTGGACCACGCCATGCTGGCCAAGGACAAGATCGACTCTTTCGACGAGCGCCTGAGCTCCCTCATCCAGGCCAGCTCGGCGATCATTTCGCTGCGTCAGAACCAGGACATGCGCACGATCTCGTCCATCATCGGTATGGCCGCGCCGCCGACGATGATCGCGGGCGTGTACGGCATGAACTTCGACAACATGCCGGAGTTGCACTGGGAGTATGGCTATTACTACTGCCTACTGTTGAACCTTGCGGTGATCCTGCTGATGTGGTGGTGGTTTAAGCGCAAGAACTGGCTGTAGCCCGGCGCCCGGCCCCGCGCGTTTGGGCATAAAAAAGGGGACCCCGCGCACCCGTCAGAGCTCGTTGACCCTTGCTGCATTCCTGCCCTGGGGGAGTTCACAAGATACACGCCGCGCGGAATCCGTTGCCCATACTAGCCCACGCGCGCTCGTTGTTCCAAAGGCTCGTTCCTTCTTATCTATCGTCGCCCTCTTTCCAACCCCTAGCACCGGATTTGGAATCTAAAGGCAGCGTTGTGTACCCTTTCATGAGTACGTCGAAGCCACGGCTTTTCCGTGTGTTTTGCCGTTCGACATGGAGGATTCGACTAGCGGCCTATGTCACACGCCTGGAACGCGTGCGGGAGTCACATCCCTCGTGGGTTCAAATCCCACATCCTCCGCCATTGTCATGAGTCGCGACATAGTTGACACTTCAGTCGCGACATCATGGACAAACTGGCGTCTCGGTTTTTCTTTTCCGGGGCGCCGGTTTCGCTTTTAGGTCAGGGGTGGTTGGCCTTTCTTCCAATAAGGTTTTTGGTAATTGCGGGACGTATCGATGTAGTGCTCGGTGATAATCTCGCCGGTTTCTTTTAACGAAGTGGTGACATGGTTGTCGGTGATGACCATAAGGACGGTTTCGCCAGTGTATTTTCGCCCGATACCAAGTTGGTAGAGCCTACTTGCGTAACGGACGGTTACCTTGCCGTTTGGGGTGACGACATCGTTGCGGACGCGCCATTCTTCTTCCGGTTTGTCGTTGGGTTCGGCTTTGGGGCCGGTGG
>NZ_JAKRMT010000029.1:0-10177 GCF_022346045.1 Corynebacterium sp. ACRQJ
CCAGGATGCAGGCCCAGACCCCGGGAATGCAAAAATCCACACCCCGCGTAGTTGAGGTGTGGATTTAAAGCCTGGCCAGCCGCCGGGCACCTAGCGACTGCGCTGGGCAGTGGCCGGGTGAGGGGGCGTCACTAGAAAGTGCGCTTAGAAGTGGCGACCAACGTGAGCCTCGTCGCGCATGCGCTTGACCATGTGCGGGTGGTGCAGCTCGAACGCCGGGCGCTCGGAGCGGATGCGAGGCATGGAGTTGAAGTTGTGGCGCGGCGGCGGGCAGGAGGTTGCCCACTCCAGGGAGTTGCCGTAGCCCCACGGGTCATCAACGGTGACGACCTCGCCGTAGCGGTAGGACTTAAAGACGTTCCACAGGAACGGAATCATGGAGATCGCCAGGATGCAGGCACCAACCGTGGAGATCTGGTTCAGGGTGGTGAAACCATCCGTCGGCAGGTAGTCAGCGTAACGACGCGGCATACCCATGTTGCCCAGCCAGTGCTGCACCAGGAAGGTGGTGTGGAAGCCGATGGTAACCAGCCAGAAGTGGATCTTGCCCAGCTTCTCGTCCAGCATGCGACCGGTCATCTTCGGGAACCAGAAGTAGATACCAGCGAAGGAAGCGTAGGTCACGGTACCGAACAGGGTGTAGTGGAAGTGAGCAACCACGAAGTAGGTATCCGAAACGTGGAAGTCCAGAGCCGGGGAAGCCAGCATGACACCGGTCAGACCACCGAAGAGGAAGGTGGCGAAGAAGCCGACCGCGAAGATCATCGGGGTCTCGAAGGTCAGGCGGCCCTTCCACATCGTGCCCAGCCAGTTGAAGAACTTCATACCGGTCGGCACGGCGATCAGGAACGTCATGAAGGAGAAGAACGGCAGCATCACGGCGCCGGTCACGAACATGTGGTGCGCCCACACGGCCATGGACAGTGCAGCAATCGACAGGGTTGCGAACACCAGGCCGACGTAGCCGAACATCGGCTTGCGGGAGAACACCGGGAAGACCTCGGACACGATGCCGAAGAACGGCAGTGCCAGGACGTAAACCTCAGGGTGGCCGAAGAACCAGAACAGGTGCTGCCACAGGATAGCGCCGCCGTTACCGGCGTCGTAGATGTGGCCACCCAGCTTGCGGTCGTAGAAGACACCCAGGGCTGCAGCGGTCAGCAGCGGGAAGATCAGCAGAACCAGCAGAGAGGTAACCAGGATGTTCCAGGTGAAGATCGGCATGCGGAACATGGTCATACCCGGCGCACGCAGGCACAGGATGGTGGTGATCATGTTCACAGCGGAAGCGATGGTACCGATACCACCAACGCCGACACCCAGGATCCACAGCTCAGAGCCCACACCCGGAGAGTGCGTAGCGTCTGCCAGCGGCATGTACATGGTCCAACCGAAGTCAGCAGCACCACCCGGGGTCAGGAAGCCGAGCAGCATAACGACACCACCGGCGGTGGTCATCCAGAAGCCGAAGGCGTTCAGGCGGGGGAATGCCACGTCAGGCGCGCCGATCTGCAGCGGCAGGATGTAGTTCGCGAAACCGAACACCATCGGGGAGCCGTACAGCAGCAGCATGATCGTGCCGTGCATCGTGAACAGCTGGTTGAACTGCTCATTGGACAGGAATTGCTGACCCGGAGAGAAAAGCTCGATACGGATCAGCAGGGCCATCAAGCCACCAATCATGAAGAAGGTGAAGGACATGATTAGGTACATGATGCCCAGAAGCTTGTGGTCGGTCGTGGTCAGCATCTTCCATGCGAGGCTGCCACGCGGTGCCTCACCGAAAGGCGCAGGCCGAGCCGGGGAAACCTCATGGCTTTCCCTAGGCGCTACTGCGGTCATTAGTTCCTCCTGACTACGCGTGACCTGCCCTTTTCCTCTTGCGAGCCTTAAGCGACTCACAGGATTCCTTGAGCTGGTCACCCAAAAGAATGTTTCCTCTACCCTGTTCCCGCTGGGTCGGCTTCGTCAACAACCGACCCGAACAGACGCAGAATGCTTACATAGTATCCCGTCAACGCGCATTTCAATAGCCGTGGACGGTGCTCAGCTAACAGATCCCACGTTTTCGGGGGTGCTAACCGGGGTGATAGCTATGCGGCGGCTTCGAAGTCGCCACTTAGAAGTCGCCGCATATGAGTCGCCTACTAGAAGTCCCAGTCGTCGTCGACGGTGTTCTCAGCCTTACCAATTACATAGGAAGAGCCGGAGCCGGAGAAGAAGTCGTGGTTCTCGTCACCACCCGGGTTCAAAGCGGACAGGATCGCCGGGGAGACGCGAGTCTCGTCAGCCGGGAACAGCCCCTCATATCCCAGGTTGTTGAGCGCCTTGTTGGCGTTGTAGCGCAGGAAGCGCTTCACGTCCTCGGTCCAGCCGAGCTCGTCGTACAGATCCTCGGTGTACTGCGCCTCGTTGTCGTACAGCTCCAGCAGCAGGTCGAAGGTGTGCTCCTTCAGCTCCTCCTGGCGCTCCGGAGTCTCGTTTTCCAGTGCGCGCTGGTACTTGTAGCCGATGTAGTAGCCGTGCACGGACTCATCGCGGATGATCAGACGAATAATGTCCGCGGTGTTGGTCAGCTTCGCGTGCGAGGACCAGTACATGGGCAGGTAGAAACCGGAGTAGAAAAGGAAGCTCTCCAGCAGAACGGAGGCGATCTTCTTCTTCATCGGATCTTCACCCTCGTAGAAGTCGAGGATGATATTCGCCTTGTTCTGCAGCTTGTCGTTCTCCTCGGACCAACGGAAAGCATCGTTGATCTCCGGCGTGGAGGCCAGCGTCATGAAGATAGAGGAGTAAGACTTCGCGTGGACGCTCTCCATGAAGGAGATGTTCGTCATCACTGCTTCCTCGTGCGGGGTGGCCGCATCCTCGATCAGCTTCACCGCACCGACGGTGCCCTGGATGGTGTCCAGCATGGTCAGGCCTGTGAACACGCGCATGGTCGCCTGCTTCTCCATGTCGTTCAGCGTGGACCAGCTGGGCACGTCGTTGGACAGCGGCACCTTCTCAGGCAGCCAGAAGTTGGCGGTGAGGCGATCCCACACCTCCAGGTCCTTCTCGTCCGGAATGCTATTCCAGTTGATGGCGGATACCGGATCGCCGTCGACGCGGTGTACGGGAGTGTGGGGTGCGTGCGCACTCATCGCTTGCGTGTCTCCTTCTTCACAAAACGTGCTGATTTTCTCGCTGACCCTCAGCTTGTGCACTTCGCCCCATCATACCCCGTTTCCTCGACGCGCCTACCCCTCGGCCACTACACCCATTTTGGGGGTCTTTCTTAATGACGCCCTCAGCGCGCACTGGAGTCGATTTCAGCCCGGAGCTGGGGGCGTCACTACCTAAAGAGCACGTCAGGATTGGTTTACAGGGCAGCCTAAGTAAAGACAGCCTCACCGACTAAACAACAGGCTCTGACCTGCATTGATAAAATAAGGGTAGCCTGCGTTTGCTAGCCGATTGGATAAACCCTGAGTACGTTGAGCTGCATGGAAATCAACGAGAAATTTCAAAAGCAATTGAACGAACAGGTCACCGCAGAGCACCAGGCTGCGCTGGTCTACACGCAGCTGGCTTACGAGCTGGATCGCCTCTCCTTCGACGGCATGAGCAGCTGGATGCAGGCGCAGGCTGACGAGGAGCGCGAGCACGCTCAGAAGTTCGCGCAGCACCTGCTGGACCGCGACGCGCGCGTGGACATCGAGACTGTTGAGATGCCTTCCCTGAAGATCTCCACCCCGCTGGACGCCTTCGAGGCATCCCTCGAGCACGAGCGTAAGGTCTCCGCGCTGATCCGCGACCTCGTGAAGACCGCCGACGAGGTTGGCGACATCGACTCCCGCAACCTGCTGAACTTCTTCCTGGAGGAGCAGATCGAGGAGGAGGCCACCGTCAGCGCCATCATCGACCGCATCAAGCTGGTGGGCAACGATGGTTCCGGCCTGCTGCGCATCGACGCGGAGCTGGGCAACCGCTAACAGTTAATACGAAGCCAGAGAAAGAAAAAGCCGACTGGGATTCCTCCCAGTCGGCTTTTTCGTGTTCGGTGCAGGCCGCCCTCCACTTAGAGCAGGCCGCTCCCCTCCCCACTTAGAGCATGCAGCTGACGCAGCCCTCAACCTCGGTGCCGGTCAAGGCCGTCTGGCGGAGGCGGATGTAGTAGATCGTCTTGATCCCCTTGCGCCATGCATAGATCTGCGCGCGGTTGATATCGCGCGTGGTGGCGGTGTCCTTAAAGAACAGGGTCAGCGACAGGCCTTGATCCACGTACTTCGTGGCCACAGCGTAGGTGTCGATGATCTTCTCGTAGCCGATCTCGTAAGCGTCCTCGTAGTACTCCAGGTTCTCGTTCGTCATGTACGGAGCCGGGTAGTACACGCGGCCGATCTTGCCCTCCTTGCGGATCTCAATCTTGGAGGCGATCGGGTGGATCGAGGACGTGGAGTTGTTGATGTAGGAGATCGAACCCGTCGGCGGGATGGCCTGCAGGTTGCGGTTGTACAGGCCGTGAGCCTGCACGTCTTCCTTCAGCTGCTGCCAGTCCTGTGCGGTGGGCACGTGGATGCTGGAGTTGCCGAAGATCTGGCGCACACGCTCCGTCTTCGGGGCGAAGTCGGCCGGATCGTAGCGGTCGAAGAACTCGCCGGTGGCGTACTGGGAGTTCTCGAAGTTGTGGAACTTCTCGCCGCGCTCCTGGGCGATCTTGTTGGAGGCCTTCAGAGCCTCGTACATCACGGTCGCGAAGTAGGCGTTGGTGAAGTCCAGCGCCTCCTCAGAACCGTAGTGAATGTGCTCGCGCCCCAGGAAGCCGTGCAGGTTCATCTGACCCAAACCGATGGCATGGGAGTTGTCGTTGCCCTGGCGCACCGACGGCACGGAGTCGATGGAAGTCTGGTCCGCCACGGCGGTCAGGCCACGGATGGCGGTCTCGATGGTCTTGGAGAAGTCTTCCGAATCCATCGCCTTCGCAATATTCATGGAGCCCAGGTTGCAGGAAATATCGTCGCCGATCTTCTTGTACGTCAGGTCAGCGTTGAATTCCGACGGGGTGGAGACCTGCAGAATCTCGGAGCACAGGTTCGAATGGGTAATGCGGCCTTCGATCGGGTTGGCCTTGTTAACCGTGTCCTCGAACATGATGTACGGGTAACCCGACTCAAACTGGATCTCCGCCAGAGTCTGGAAGAATGCACGCGCGTTGATCTTGGACTTACGGATGCGCGGATCCTCCACCATCTCCTCGTAGTGCTCGGTAATGGAGACGTCGGCGAACGGCTTGCCGTACACGCGCTCGACGTCGTACGGACTGAACAGGTACATGTCGTCGTTGCGCTTGGCCAGTTCGAAGGTGATGTCCGGGATCACCACGCCCAGCGAAAGGGTCTTGATGCGGATCTTCTCGTCCGCGTTCTCGCGCTTGGTATCCAGGAAGCGCAAAATGTCCGGGTGGTGCGCGCTCAGGTAGACCGCACCGGCACCCTGGCGGGCACCCAGTTGGTTGGCGTAGCTGAAGGCATCCTCCAGCAGCTTCATCACGGGGATCACACCGGAGGACTGGTTCTCGATGTGCTTGATCGGCGCGCCGGCCTCACGCACGTTCGACAGCAGCAGAGCCACACCGCCGCCGCGCTTGGATAGCTGCAGCGCGGAGTTGATGGAGCGGCCGATGGACTCCATGTTGTCCTCGATGCGCAGCAGGAAGCACGAAACCGGCTCACCGCGCTGCTTCTTGCCGATGTTGAGGAAGGTTGGCGTTGCAGGCTGGAAGCGGCCGTCCATGATCTCGTCGACGAGGTTGGACGCCAACTCGGTATCCCCCGCCGCCAGGCCCAGCGCAACCATGCACACGCGATCCTCGAAACGCTCCAGGTAACGGCGACCGTCGAAGGTCTTCAGCGTGTAGGAGGTGTAGTACTTGTACGCACCCAAGAACGACTGGAAGCGGAACTTCTTCGCGTAAGCCTGCTTGAACAGAGACTTCACAAAGCTGAACTCGTACTGATCCAGCACCTCAGGGTCGTAGTACTCGTTGTCCACCAGGTACTTAACCTTTTCTTCCAGATCGTGGAAGTAAACGGTGTTCTGGTTGACATGCTGCAGGAAGTACTGGTTTGCAGCCTCGCGGTCCTTGTCGAATTGGATTTCCCCTGCATCGTTGTACAGGTTCAACATCGCGTTCAGAGCGTGATAATCCAGCTGCTCCCGCTGGTCAACGGGCTCCTGGACGGTCTTGCCAAGCTCGGTGCCAGTCATGTGTATGCGTCTCCTCAAAAACTCGCGCTAAGAAAAATGCCTCGCGCTCGTGTGTTCGTTTCGATTCTAATCAGTGCCCCGGACATGTGCGGGGCGGGTCAGCTCGCCAGATCCCACCGGCCCTCGTGCCGCAGGGAGGCCTCAAACTCCGCCAATCCCTCACGCACTCGGTGGACGTCCTCCTCCGTTCCCATCAGCTCAAAGCGGTACAGGTACGGCACCTGGCACTTAGCGGAGATCACCTCGCCGGCCTTGGCAAAGTCCGACCCGAAGTTAATGTTCCCCGCGGCGATCACCCCGCGCAGCCACTTGCGGTTTTGCTCCACGTTGAGGAACTTGATTACCTGCTTTGGAACTGGTCGGGCGTAGTCGCCTGTCATTCCCGCTCCCCCGCCGTATGTCGGCACGACCAAGACATGCGGTTGGTCGACGAGCAGTGGGGCGTCATTACGCTTTAGAGGGATGCGGGAGGAAGGCAACCCGAGCTTGCGCACGAAGCGGTGAGTGTTCTCCGTCGTGGAGGAAAAATACGTGATTAGCATTGAGCCTCATTCAGACAGTGGCGCGCGCAAAAATAGTCCCCACCTGATAGACGGTGAAGGCGAAGCGACGCGCGGGGGTTAAGCAGCCTTGGCGGTCAGGGAACGAATGCGATCCGGGCGGAAGCCGGACCAGTGATCTTCACCGGCGACAACCACGGGAGCCTGCAGGTGACCCAGCGCCATTACGTAGTCACGAGCCTCATCGTCGAGGCTGATGTCAACGAGCTCGTACTCCAGACCGGCCTTATCGAGGGCCTTCTTGGTGGCGTTGCACTGAACACATGCGGGCTTGGTGTAGACGGTGATCATGGTGGCTGTCATTCTCCTGGTTCGTGGGCGCTATCAGTGTTGGTCTTTGTCAGTCTTTACGCTGGCCGTAGCAACGACCTCGGCGGGCGATAGTCAGGCGTACTGTGCCTTCATCGCCCCTCATCGACTTGCTTAAGACTACACATCACATGCGTGTAAGACAACCGCTAAAACACAACATTTTGGGGCTTCCTTAAAACTGAAACACAATATCTAGTAGTTACATCTTGAGTATTCGCAGGTGGGGAAAAATCCCACCACTACATCTAGCCACATAAAAAACATGTTTGTAATTTCAAAGCCGGGATTTGAGACAAAAAATCCCCCGCCTCCGCGGTGCTTTAAGCACTCTCAGCGGAAGACGGGGGAAGTGGAACCTTGTGGTTCTTAGCCCTGGCGAGCCTTGAAGCGGGGTTCCTTCTTGTTGATCACGTAGACCTTGCCGCGGCGACGAACGACCTGAGCGCCCGGCTTGTTCTTCAGCGACCGAAGGGACTTGCGGACCTTCATCGGGCGCTCCTTTCCTCATCGACTTTCTTACATCGCCAGGCAGTACAGGCTAACAGGCTAAAGCCCGCTTATGCCGCCCGGCACAAACACAAACGATGAGTTTACCCATCGCCGACTCCAAAACCAAATAAGTGCAAATAGACTACCCGAGCACCCCGCACTCCCCTGCGGACTAGCATCTAACCCATGAGCCCTTCCGCAAACCAGCCGAACCACACCCCCGACAACCCCGGCAGCACTAGCAGCGCCGAGCGCCCGGGCGCGCGCCCGCTACACGCGCAGATCATCGCAGAGTTGGGAGTGCGCCCCACCATCGACCCCGCCAAAGAGGTAGAGCGTCGCGTGCAGTTCATCGCCGACTACATGCAGGCCACGGGAGTTCACGCCCTTGTGCTAGGAATCTCCGGCGGCCAGGATTCCACCCTGGCGGGAAGGCTGTGCCAGCTGGCGGTCGAGCGCCTCAACCAGGAAGGCACACAAGCCCAGCAGACAGAGCAAGCAGATACTCCCCAGCCCTACCGCTTCTGCGCCGTGCGGCTGCCCTACGGAACCCAGGCGGACGAGGAAGACGCACAGGTGGCGCTGAAGTTTATCGCGCCGAGTATGGGCGTCACAGTAAATATCAAGGGCGCAACCGACGAATCGGCGCGCGCGGCGAGCGAGGCCCTCGGCATCGCGCAGGTTAGCGACTTCAACAAGGGCAATATCAAGGCGCGCGAACGCATGATCGCGCAGTACGCGCTGGCGGGCGAACTCGGCGCGCTGGTGGTCGGCACGGATCACGCGGCAGAGGCAGTCACCGGCTTCTACACCAAGCATGGCGACGGTGCGGCGGATCTGGTGCCGCTGGCGGGGCTCACGAAGCGGCAGGGTGCGGCGCTGCTGCAGCACCTCGGCGCCCCGGACAGCACGTGGCAGAAAGTGCCGACCGCGGATCTGGAGGAAGACCGCCCCGCGCTCCCCGACGAGGAGGCGCTGGGCGTGACGTACACGCAGCTCGACGACTACCTGGAGAGCACCAACGGCGCTGCCGACATCGACCCGCAGGTCGCCGAGCACATCGAGAAGCTATGGTTCCGCTCGCGCCACAAGCGGCACTTGCCAGTCACCCCGCACGACGAATGGTGGCGCAGCTAGGCCCCCACACCGCTGAGCCGTGGCGCAGCTAGAAAACGAACTGATCCAGAATCAGCGCGGTAAACGCCAGGAACCAGGCGATAACCACCACCAGCGGCATACCCAGCGCGGAGTGCGGAACATCCTCCCCCGCCTCGCGCCGCTTCTCGCGCTGGATGTGCACCAACGTCATCACAAACATCGGTAGGGTCGCCGCCCACACGGCCATGCAGTAAGGGCACAGCGCGCCGATGGAGTAGATCGCGGAGTAGGCCAGCCAGTGCACAAACACCACCCCCAGAGCCAACCCGACCAAGGTGCAGTACCACATCCAGCGAGGAAGTTTCGCGCCGACGATCAGTATCACGGCGAGGGTCATCATCACCGGGAAACCGATCATTCCGATAAATGGGTTTGCGAATCCAAACGTAGCCGCCTGATCCGAGGCCATCACATCCGTACACGAGATGACCTCGTTGAAAGTACACGCCGGCTCGAAGTTAGGATCCAGCGCCATCTGCAGCTTGTCGTGCATGATCAGCGTGGAGAAAACCAGCCCGATCGTGGATAGCACCAGGAAGGTGTAGCCGAAGCGTTTCGTAGCACCTAAACCGTTCATGTGCTCGCTCTCTTTATTTACTGACGCCCTCACGTCCCACTGCGCTCACATCGGCGCTTTCAGGCGCGGAGTGAACCGGTTTGGGGTCGCCGTCCATCGAGGAACTGGGCGATTTCCAACGAGGTTAGATTAGCACGGTGGATTACCCTGTATAGATCTTCGACCGATGCCCCACATCGACGACGATAACGACAATCTCCTCGTCCACAATATCGGCAATGATCCGGAGATCCCCCACCCTCCATCGCCACAATCCAACCTTGTTTCCGGATAATGCTTTGCCTCGGGATCGAGGGTTCGGAAGCTCAGAGACTTCCCTAAGTAAATGGCTGACGCGATCTCTATTCTGCTTGTCTAGTTTCTTGTATGCTTTGGCCGCGCGGGGAGAGAATCCAATCTCCCAGGTCACATTCGGCCTCCAGGTCCGTCAGCGAAACGGTCTCAATTTCCCCTCTACGGATTCGAGCCGCTTCATCCTCCAAGGCGTATAGATACTCAAGCTCCGCAAGGTGCGCCCCCAAGGCTTCACGCACGTAGAAGGAACTGGGCCGCCCCGTCCTCTGGGACAACCTATCCAATCGTCTCTTTTGCTCATCATCGATGCGCAAATTAATCACTGCACCGTTCATACCCATATTTCTACGCTCCCCCCCGTTAGAAAATCTAGACCGTGTCACTATCGGGTCACTCCGTCTACGGCACCTACAGACTAGGGTTAAGTAAAGAAAAGTGTGTCCGCATGCCACCATAACCCCAGACCACACACCACAAATCACCAAAGAATAGCTCCCCGAAAGCTATTACCCACACCATCCCGCACCTCCGGCCACAT